>CAYJDL010000303.1:0-1824 GCA_964368885.1 uncultured Desulfovibrionaceae bacterium
AAAAGAACTTGCGAATTTTATTTTGAAATAAAATAGTTATTTTAATTCAGGAAAATATAGTTATAGTAGGATTTCGAGGAATATTTATGTATACGCTTAACCGCTTTTTTTGTTTTTTCATTTTTTTTTCGGTAATGCTTTTGACTTCAAATATAAGTAAAGCTAGTGAAACATTACTAATGTCCACAACTACTAGCACCGAAGACTCTGGACTCTTAGACGTGCTTGGACCACTTTTTACTAAGCAGACTGGTATTGAAATTAAGTGGGTTGCAGTCGGCACAGGTAAGGCATTGGCTCATGGAAAAAATTGCGATGTTGATGTTTTATTAGTTCATGCACCTGATGCAGAAATAGCTTTTATAAATGATGGTCATGGTTTAAGTAGAAGGTTAGTTATGTATAATGATTTTGTCCTAATAGGTCCAAAAGACGATCCGGCAAAAATTAAAGGTTCAGATGTCGCTTCAGCCTTACAAAAAATCTCCAAAGCCAAAGCTCTTTTTATAAGCCGTGGAGATAACTCAGGAACACATAAAGCAGAGCTAAAACTTTGGAACGCTTTAAAGCAAAAGGATCCTCAAAGGGAATCTTGGTATTTTTCCGTAGGACAAGGCATGATGAATACCTTAAATATTGCTTCGGAGAAAAAGGGATATACCTTAAGCGACAGGGGAACATGGATTAATTACAGTAGCAAGCATACGCAAAGTCCTTTGCAAATCCTTGTTGAAGGTGATAAAGTCCTTTTTAACCAATACTCTGTACTTGAAATAAACCCTAAACAATGCCCAAAAACTAAGAGCGCATTGGCTGCGAAATTTGCCACATGGCTTATATCGCCTAGCACTCAAGCTGCAATTGCAGACTATAAAGTGCAAGGAAAACAACTTTTTTATCCAAATGCCAACAGTAAATAAATATGGACTTTTTAAGCCAAGGCCTAAGCCAAGCCTTTGACCTTTTACTAACGGCAAATCCAGAAACATTTTCAGCTATCAAGGCTAGCTTGCTATCTACATTTTATGCAATGACGATGGCTATGATTTTAGGTTTACCCTTAGGCCTTGCTCTTGGATACGGTAATTTTTTTGGAAGACGTTTTTTACGTTTAATTTCAGACACTTTACTTGCATTTCCCACAGTACTTATTGGTTTGTTAGTTTATACTTTTATAATGAACAAAGGACCTTTAGGCGATTTTGGATTACTATTCACACTTGAGGGCTTAGCCCTTGGACAAGCAATACTGGCATTGCCCATAGTTAGTTCATTAACAGCTCAAGCTATTGAAAATCAAGATAAACGTTGTCGGCAAACCTTGCTAACTTTGGGTGCAAATACTTGGCAGGTCGCAATTGGAACATTAATAGAATTACGCTTTGCTATTTTACTGGTTTTAGTTACAGCCTTTGGAAGAGTAATAACAGAAGTTGGCATTGCTATGATGCTAGGTGGTAATATTCGCTGGCACACACGCACCATCACAACTGCTATCTCCCTTGAAACCAATAAAGGTGAATTTGCCCAAGGCATTGCCCTTGGCTTAGTGCTTTTGTTAATGGCTTTTTTGGTAAACTTTGCTCTAGCCTTCCTTAGAAAAGAAGTAAAAAATGGCTAATTAATGCTTTATAAACTTGAAAATATAGTCCAAAGATATGGCGAACAAGTCGCTTTAGACTTACGAGACAGACCACCCATTGAAATTTACAAAGGTTCAACCTTGACTTTAACCGGTCCTAATGGAGCAGGAAAGAGTACGCTTTTGCGCTTACTTGCATTTTTAGAAAAGCCAAGTGGTGGGCAAATTATTTTTAACGGAGA
>CAYJDL010000304.1:0-1814 GCA_964368885.1 uncultured Desulfovibrionaceae bacterium
TATTTCCTGACGCATCAAATATAATCTTGTCACCGGTAGCATTAAATCCGGAAGTAAAGGAACCATTTACGAGAATGAAGCCTTTTGTACTGGCGGCATTACTTAAAGTTTGTGCTTCTCTAATGAACAAGGCAGAGCTTACGGCACCGTCTACTTTGCTGGGATCATTCCATACAAGATCGGAGTCATTGAATACTTGTTGTGCCCACACAGTGTTGTCATCACCAAGTACAATGAATGCATTGCGTAAGGAAGCAACGCCACCGTCAATCTTGCCACCTGCAAACTCGCTCACATCAACGGCGGTGGCTCTTTCGATGCCGCCCTTGCCGTCCGCATTCCATTCGGGGTCAGCAATAATCCAACCTTTGTTTAATGATAGCTTTCCAAGACTTGCGGAAGATTTCACTATGTCGCTTGCGCTACCTATGCCATAAACGGAACCGGCAGCAAGAATCAGTGCATCAACATCCACAACAGAACCTTCAAGCTGGGTCACATCTTGGTTTTTACCAAAGGTCATGGAACCGGCATGGATGTCGCCACCCAAGGTGGTTTCACCGGTAGTATACAATGTGATGTCATCGGTGTCCACGTTTTCAAGCGTAACGCCACCGGTAGCAATATCCGAACTGCTACCAAGAGCAATACCGCCGCCAACATTCACATTGGTAATGGTTATATCACCGTTAGTCATTTTAATACCGCCACTGAAGTTAGTTTCGGCAGTGGCATTACCAAGTTTTACGTCACCGAAACCAACGATATCAACGGCTTCGCCTGTCACAAGTTCATTGTTGTAGGAGGGGTTACCGTTTTCATCTGTTACAATACCGGAGATATACAATGAGCCGGCGGCAGTAACGTCAATCTCGGGAGCAGAACCATCATTTTTCACTTGACCTACGTTGGTAGCACTGGTCACGCCACCGGTACCAATACCAACTGTAGATTCACCAAAACCGGATTGACCGCCCACTTGTCCCAAGCCTAATGATTCAGTGTTTTTGAATGTCACGCCTTCATAAATAATGTCGGCAGAAGTACCAAAGGCATTTTGTCCGGCAGTATTTAAGGTATTATACAAGCTATTGGTTAAATCACCATTAAAGGTAATTTCAAGATTATTGAAGCTTTCAATGGTTACAGTACCCAACAATCCGGAGACATCAGCACCGCTTACAGTTGGAGCAGTAGTTGATGACACGTCATTTCCATCTGCATCCAAGCCCACAGTACCAAGGCCAACCATAAGGTTACTGCCTTCCGCAGATTCTAAAGTAGAACCGCCCGTGGTAGTAAAGTCCACATCGGACAAGTCCACAGAGGCGCCGAATTGCAGGTTAAGGGTACCACCGTTATCTACGGTAACATCATGAGCAGCAGTCCATTCGGCTACGACACTTCCGTCAGGATTGAGAGGAAGTCCATTGTCCTTAATGGTCAAGTTACCTGCAGTACCAATGGTAAGGTCACCGGCTGCGGTAAACTCATCGGTTTCGATGGTTGCATTGGTGATGGTGGTTCCGGCAGTATTATTAAGCGTTACGCTATCGGCAGAAAGTGTACCGCCGCCGATTCCTGCTCCGGTTCCTGAGTTAATACGATATCCGGAGTCAAAATCAACTGTTGCACTATCAAATACTGCGGTATCAACTAATAATACCTCATTTGCTCCGATGCCCATTCCGGCACCGGTAACCACATTAAGTGTACCAATACCCATGCCTTCAAGACTACCGGTTGCTACGTCTAAAGCAGCACCAGCTCCTAAATCTACAGCCGTAGCAGAGAAGCTTTCATCGTTTACATAT
>CAYJDL010000305.1:0-1161 GCA_964368885.1 uncultured Desulfovibrionaceae bacterium
ATTTCGGTGCTGCTCCAACTAAACCTAAGCCGAAACACATAAACAAAACTAAAAATTGATAATCCTTGCCATCTGTTATTTCGAAGCTTGTTGGTGCTGTCATAAAAGCTGTTACAAAGCACCAAAGTGTAAATATTAACCCTAAATTCTTTTTAACTGTTTCCCACATATAGTAGCTATCTGAATAGCTATGTGGCAAATTCTTGTATCTTCGAATAAGAATTGCCGTATAGATTGCAAATATAGTAACTTTAATTAAATATATCTCTTTCATATCAATTTGCTTTTAATTTTTTAATTGGTCGAGCATTAATTCCAAAACTATCTACACCCATCTTTTGCATAAGAATAGCGTTAGTCCTATTACTATTCTCAATAAAGTACTTCATCTTTACATCAAGCAACTCAAGTTTATGTATAATGTCTTTGTCGGTTTCACTATCAAGTAAGATGTTAAATTTACTTGTTGTATTTTCATTAAGCATATTAACAATATCACTCATAGTTCCATATTGATAAGTTAACACATCCAACTTATCTCCATGAGCTATATACATCATATTTAGATTCTTTGAAATAGAATCAAGTTTATTATTTTGTTCTTTTCTAAAGTCACTAAACTTAGCAACTACTTCTTGCTGAGCCGTTGTACTTTTACTTATTATAGGTTCTAATTTTATTAAGGGATCTACTATTAAATGTAAAGCTCCTATCCCTAAAGCTACAGTTATTCCTGCAATGACTAACCAACGAGGGGCATGTTTAAACCCCTCTTTGATTCCTTCTTTTAATAATTCTTGCCACATATTTTATATATACTTTATAATATACTGTTTACTAAACCAATTCTTCTTCAATAACTTCTTCCCAATAATCAGTATGCTTATCAGGTGCTTTAAATGCTTGACTAATATATTTCAAACTCCTATATGTTTTACCATTATAATATCTTATTATATCAGCTTCTTTAATAAATTCATTCAAAACAAAATTATTGGGTGTTTCATCTTGATATGGTGTAAACGCTCTATTACCATAAGGTGTTTCTAAAACTGTTGTTTGGGCAGTTTTTACGACAAACTTAATTCCATCAAGTGAAAAGGCTTCACCCACATTGGCATATATTCTGTTTGTAGCAAATTCAAACATATCATTCGGACA
>CAYJDL010000305.1:1171-1808 GCA_964368885.1 uncultured Desulfovibrionaceae bacterium
TTAGTCCAATCAAATTTACGAGAAATTAACTTGTTATGCTCGTGTCTTTCTACTGTTGTCAATAATTTCATATCTTTACTCCTAAACTATTTAATTGTTGTTGGTTTGTATTTATATCATCTGTTGATTCAACACCTAAACTTTGTAAAGCTTGTTGTTGCAATGCTAACATTTGCGCTGCTGTTGCTCCTGTAAATGAACCGTAGTGAGCAGGAACAGTGTTTGTTATTAAGTCATATAACACCCAATCGCCAATGTTGTGAACTCTTCCATTTGCATCTGTTATTGGTTGCTTTGTTAGGTTAAGAGGTTTATAACTTCTAATGATTTCCTCGTCAAAAGTAATGTTATGCTCATTAATGCTAAGTAAACTTCTTGTATAAGTAGTTCCGGAATTATCCATGCTAAATATTAAGTATTTAGCAGTTAAATACCTATCAACTAACACATCCGTGTAATTTACTACATAATCATCGCGACTAACAAATTTTTGAATAGGATTATGCTCAATTGTATAGAATATTTCCCTTTCAATTGGTAGCGTTTTTTGAGATAACCCTGTTACATCCATTCGTAAATTTGGTGAAATATAAAATATATTCCCTGCAACAGTTCCTGCAGCTTCTCGACCTCCCCA
>CAYJDL010000306.1:0-1804 GCA_964368885.1 uncultured Desulfovibrionaceae bacterium
CTAAATATTTACTTAACCAATTTATAAGCATTTCTAATTTTAAATCATTATCTATTTGTTCTATATCATCAAGTAAACTCATTGTATCATTAACATTTCTTATTTTATCTTGTAATAATTCATCTCTTCTATTATCTTCTATTGTTATAATTGGAGTTAACTTAACTTCAAAATTATTAACATGTTTCTCTCCAACTCCTTCTGATAAGGCAAATATATTTATTAATGTTTTAATTGCTGAAGTTAAAGCTATTTGACCTCTTTTTATTCTTCTAGCATAAGTAGTATTTAATTCAGTTAAGCTTCCCCCATTTGATAAACCACTACCTTCCATATCAGCTCCTAATAACGCCTTTGGAACTAATAAAGATCCATACATTTTATTTTCAGCTTGTGTTAAATCAGCTAAATCACCTATATCAACATCTCCACCTATATTAACAGTACTTATAGCTCCCTTACCATTTTTAGTTGTTGTATAAACAATATTTTCTATAGCTTGAGCTCCAGGTCTACTTTGAAGTATTCCACTTTCTTTATTCATTATAAGCTGCTGCTCTATTTGCTGCTTAATTTCTTGAAGTTTCTTTCTTTTTTGTGATTCTGGTAAATCACCTAATTCTACCTGTATTACTCTCGTTATAGAGGCTTTAGTTACTCTTTCTAATAAAACGGAATCTTCTTTTAATTTTAAAGTTTTATAAGAAGAATAAACATTTTCTAAAACTGATTGACCTGTTTTAACTGTGAAAGATAAATTACCACTACTTGTTCCTTCTTGATTACTAATATCAATAGTCCCATTACTCAATTTTTCTTCATGCTCTACATTTGGTATTAAAGTAAACTTTTCTGGATATCGATTTATGTTTGGTGATAAACAAATATGAATAAATTTGGTAGGACCAAATATATTTACATTATTACTAATTGATTGATATGTATAAGTATTATTATGTAAGTTATTCTCTAATAAATTTTTACTTCTTATAAATCCAACTGTTTTACCTTTTCTTTCTAAGTCATAAACTTCAGCTGCATTAGCTACTTTTTCAATATATCTTTCTAATTTACTTCCTTGTATATCTACTTGAGATCTAACATTACTATAATTTTTAATCGGTTCTACTAATAATGTCGGTTTATTTTCATTTACTGAAGTTTGCTCAAATAATTCAACATAAACATCTCCATATAACCACATACAATAAGCATAAGACCAAATACTCTCAGCTATGTTAAGATCATTAAGTAAATTATTAGCGTATCTAGCTGTATCTGTATTATTTGATTCTACCCATATTATTTTTCCTTCTGAATTATATTGAACAGTATCGTTTGCGTACATCTCAATAGCTGCTCCAATTCTTCCATCTTCAACCATTTCTTCAAATATTGAATATTTTTTATCTCTCGATACTTTAAGTGATGTTATACTCATTAACTCACTTAAGTCTATTCTTTTACCTGAATCTATAGCTTCATTAATTTTGGTAGTTAATTTATTCTTATCGTTAGCAAATGAAGTTTTTTCAGATGCATCTTGCTTAGGAACGACTCTTATTTTAAACAATCCTTCTGTTAGATTTGAAAAAAATCCCATTGCTTTTCCCCCTATTTATTTTCATTTTTCTCTCTTCTTGCTTTAGCTTTAGCTAAATGTTGTTCATGTTTCTTAATCTTACTAGCTTTATTAGCTTTAGCTTTAGCTGGATGAGCTCCATATTTTTCTTTTCTATTTTTATTTCCTGATTTTGTTTTTCCTGCCATAATTTTTTCTACCTCCAAATTTTATTTCATTCTT
>CAYJDL010000307.1:0-1214 GCA_964368885.1 uncultured Desulfovibrionaceae bacterium
ATGACGTGGCAGTCCATGCCTTTAAAAGCAGCATTTAAAAAGAATAAAAAATTCACATTAAACTGCCGTTCTGAGCTAAGGCAATAGCCACTTAAAATAAATCTTTTAATTTAAACTATTATAGACAGATATTTTATTTTTCTAGGGGAAAACTGTTTTAAAAAAGCTTTCCCCAAGAAAAAAAATCAGCGTTTGCTTAAGTAGAAATAATTATTGATAAAGAAACAAAGTTTTACTACCTTGAGCATTTATAAAAGCATTAAATATGCTTTCCAAAAACTTAGCGTATAACTCTTTATAATCTTCAGGTCTTTCATATAAAGGCGTATCAGCATCAAGACCTGTTAATTTGTACAATTGCTCTAGAGCTACATTTTGACCGCCAAGAGCATCAACTAAACCTAGATTTTTTGCTTCCTTTCCAGTGAAAATACGTCCATCTGCGATTTTTTGCACTTCACCAAGGGTCATTTTACGTCCTGTTGCTATCATTTGTACAAATTGGTCATATAAGTCTTGAAGAACAGACTGCAAATAAGCTCGTTCCTCAGGATTTAGAGCTTTCATAACTGATGGTACGTCTTTAAACTTACCGGTAGTTAAAGTCTCTTGGTTAATCCCTAATGTTTTGAGCAATTCAAAGATCTGCAATACATCCATGCGCACACCAATAGAACCGGTAATGGTGCTTGGATTTGCCACAACATACTGACCAGCCATAGCAACCATCAGTCCGCCAGAAGCAGCTGTTGACCCCATGGAAACCACAAGAGGTTTTTTCTTACTAAGCTCAACCAAGGCAGAATAAATTTCTTGAGCTGGAGAAGCTCCACCACCGGGAGAATCAACTCGCAACAACACGCCCTTTACAGAATCCATTTTGGAAATTTTATCAATCCAAACAAGTGTTGGGGTCGCATCAACAATCACACCTTCCACACGAACAACAGCAATACGATCTCCGTCACCCAAGGAGCCACTTTCCGGAGAGAAAATACCATAAAGAATAAAACATAACAAAATGATAAAACCCCAAAAAATTATAGGGTGGCGTTTGCGAAAGGGTTTTGGTTTTAAAAGTCGAACTAGCTCTTGCAATAAAGTAACAGTTATTAAGTTATCATTAGAAACTTGTGAATCAAAGGAAGTGGACTGCTTTGGTTTAGCATTATTTACGCTATGTTTATCTAAAGACAAATCAGCAAGTTCTCTAA
>CAYJDL010000307.1:1224-1770 GCA_964368885.1 uncultured Desulfovibrionaceae bacterium
ATTGTGTTTTATTTTGAATGTCTTGAAAGTTATTGACTGGTTGATTATTTTGAAGTTGACTATCAGAATTTGTAGTATCAGTATTACTGTTACTATCAGCCTTTGTGGTATCAATCTCTAAAGTGAACGTATCTTTTTTATCCATACAAACCTCGGTAAATTAAAAAATAAAAGGGAAAGACGAAGCTTTCCCTAGTAAATATATCTTTTATTTCTCTACTTAAAGAAATAAACAAGCATTTGATGCTGGAATATTATTCGCCGTCACTTTCAGCCTTTTCAGCCATTTTTTGTTGAAATAAATCACCAAGGGTTTGACCTGTGTCAGCTGGACCAGATCTAAATTCCTTAGGTTTCTTACGCTCTTCTTCGTCACGAATTTGCTTAATTGACAATCCAAGACGACGCTCTTCGGCACTTACATGAATGACTTTTGCCTGAATTTCTTGACCTTCTTTATATATTTCAGAAGGTGTTTTAATTTTCTTACCAGAAAGCTCAGATACATGAACAAGTCCTTCAATACCTTCTTCTACTTCAACAAAA
>CAYJDL010000308.1:0-451 GCA_964368885.1 uncultured Desulfovibrionaceae bacterium
ACTTAAACTCTATCATCCAATTCGTTAATTATATAAGTTCACCATCAAATGAATTAAAACAAGCTATAGATGGTTTAACTTTAGAGTTAAATAAATTAAAAAATAAATTAATAAGAATGAATAATGTTGATTATACAGATGAAGATGTAGCTAATCAAAAAACACAAATTAATTATATACAAAAGCTTATCGATAATGAGATGTCAGCAGCTGAAGATGAAATATTAGATAAACTAGAAGATTTTACAAATTTTAGAAGAAGTAAATATAATTATGATATGGAAATATTATTTAAACAATTAAATATAAATTTTATAGAAATAGAATATCAAGAAGAAGATAAAGGAACAATAAGAGATTATATAAGTTATATAAATAAAAATAAAGGAGTTATGTAAATGAAAAAAGTAAATTTTATAATAAAATGTAAAAATAAAGATTTATTGCAAGA
>CAYJDL010000308.1:461-1762 GCA_964368885.1 uncultured Desulfovibrionaceae bacterium
GACGAATTACTTTTATACCAAATTCAAGATAGACAAAGCGGTGTAGTTATAGAAAAGGATTTAAGTAAAAAGGAAGCTGAAAAATTATTAAAGCAATATGAAGAATCGGATTTAAAAGATGATATTTATGAAGAAAATTTTTACGAAATAGTAATACAGAAAATATAAAAGAGGGTGTTTACCCTCTTTTATTTTTAGCTTCATTCATTGCTTTCTGCTTTGCTTCATTTTCATCTTTTTTCATTTTTAATAATTTTTTAAAAATATAACTTCTTTCAAAAGAATCCATATTCTCTGTATCTTCATAAGTAATTCCTTTTCCTAATTGAATAATCATTATTTGACTATCTATTATATTCTCTAAATCCATTTTTGTATAGTAAATTACATCTTCATCTTTATAATCTACCTTACTTACTGGGAGATAATAATTCTTTAGTAATTGGGATTATATGTTCCACATCTGCTTTACATCTTTGATTAGCGCATTTTGTTGTTACATATGTTTGTAATCCAAAATGATCATCAATAACACCCATATGTTCTTTTAAAGTTCTTGAATCTATTAAATCTAAATTTTCAAACCATACTTCTAATTCTTCTTTTAGTTTTAATTTTGTTTTATCTTCTAATATTACCTCACTTATATATAATAAAGAAGTTGTTATATACATAACTTCTGCAAAATCTTCTTCAGGAAAACTTTTAACATATTCTTTTGCTACTTCTATACTATCTAACATAGAATCAATAGATGGATATTTTAAATGCACTTTACATTTACTAAAAGGTAATTCTATTTTCAAATCATTAAGATTAGTTTTACTTAAATATTTAACCTTTAATTTACTTAACTCTATCTCGTTTATAAAATTAGTACCACATTTAGAGCAATAGCAATTTACTTTATAAGTATCTATTAATAAACTTAAAACTCTTAATCTAAATAGTAAGAAGTTGAAATCTATTAATTTTAATCTTCCTACATCCACACCTTCTTCAACTATACAAGCCTGTAAAATAGCTTTTCTTATACTATTTTCATCAGCGTTCCTCATTCTCATCTTATCTTCTTTAGTTGTCATTCTTCTTAAAGTTATACTTGCTGGAATATTTTCTACTTCTTCATATACTAAACCTTTACTCGGTAAAGTATAATTCTCAAATTGTTTGATGTTTTTTACATCATACATTAAATCATCGCTTTTTGTTTCTTTTTCTTTCATTTTTTCTACCTCCAAATTTAAACATATTTTGTCTACATTAATATTTTACTCTAAATTATAATCATACCTGAATCT
>CAYJDL010000309.1:0-1755 GCA_964368885.1 uncultured Desulfovibrionaceae bacterium
TGCGTGATTCCTCGCTTACAACAGCTTGAAAACTTCCTACCATAAGTGGGTATGGATGCGGACCTACTGCAGAACCTAAAAGATAAAAGGTGCTCTGAGCATTTTGCATAAGGTCTTCAATAGCCATATCAACAGCATCCTTCAAACCTTGATAACCCTTGGTTGCCGCCACTACTTTTGCTCCCATCATTTCCATACGAAAAACATTAAGCTTTTGTCGTTCAATATCTTTTTTACCCATATAAATAACGCATTCCATACCCATAAGTGCTGCTGTAGCTGCTGTGGCAACTCCGTGCTGTCCGGCTCCTGTTTCAGCAATAATACGCTTTTTTCCCATTCGGCGAGCAAGTAAGATTTGACCAACTGTATTATTTACCTTATGCGCTCCTAAATGATTCAAGTCTTCACGTTTTAACCAAATTTGCGCTCCAAGATGCGGATTATTTTGCGGCGCACACGCTTTAGTGAGTTGAGCACAAAAGAAAATTGGCGTTTCACGTCCTTGATAGTGTTGCATATAGTGACGACGCTCAGCTAAAAAATCTGCATCATCTTTATACTTTAAAAAGGCTTGCTCTACTTCTGCCATAACAGTCTTTAAACTTTCCGGCACAAACTGCCCTCCAAATTCACCAAAATTTCCATCAAGTTCCATGTTTAAATCAAGCATATTCTTCCCTCGTAAAAATTGTGCAAAAAAAAAACCGTCTCCTATGGGAAACGGTTAGTACTTTTAAAAAAAAAGGCAACAGACGATACTACGAAGCTTTCGTTTCCCTACAGGATAAAACATCCCAAAGTGAAATTTGCCATGCGCAGTTAAATAAAAACATCGTCATCTCCTTGAAAAAATCTATATACGAAACATTTCTCATCTGTCAAGATGTTTTTTTGGGAGAAAAACTTTTTGTGAACAAAAGCTTTCCCCCCTCAAAATATATTGATTTAATCAATGTTTCCCTAACAATTTACCAATCAAGTGTACTTTTAAAAGCGTTTACTAACTCTTGTACAGGTTCAGCACAGATTATGGAAGAACCACTTTGGAACGTTAACTTATTATCATTTGTAACTTGCCCTATTTGGGCAAAGGTTTTTCCTTGCATTACTTTTTCAAAACTAGCGCATTTTTCAGGCGCAACGCTTACCAAAAGTCTTGACGCTGATTCGCTATAAAGCAGCTCTGTTATATTCATATTCCCATGGGTTGGGATTTTACTAATATCTACATTTGCCCCAAGTCGTCCCCCAATGCACATTTCAGCTAAAGCTACGGCAAATCCACCATCTGAAAGATCATGGCAAGAATTGACAATGCGATGGTAGATACTTTGATGCAATGAATTATATAAAGCCTTGGCAGTGAGTGCATCCACATGTGGTAAGCTATTACAAGATATGTTCAGTTCTTTGGCAATTTCTGATCCTGCCATTTCACGCCTTGTGCCACCTAAAATATAAATAGCGTCACCAGCTTTTTTAAAGTCAGAGGTTTGAGTGCGTAGCACATCCTCAATTACTCCAAGCACAGTAAAGAGCACAGTTGGCGGTATGGAAATACGCTCACCACCGCCAAGATAATCGTTTTTCATGGAATCCTTACCAGATACGCAAGGAACTCCATAAGCATAGCAAAAATGTTCTAAAGATTTACATGCCCTAACTAATTGCGCTAATTTATATTGACCATCGGGATTTCTTTCTGACTGGACTGGGTCGCACCAACAAAAATTATCAAGACCGGCAAGATAA
>CAYJDL010000310.1:0-1745 GCA_964368885.1 uncultured Desulfovibrionaceae bacterium
CAAGCTCATGCTCAACCTTTAGCTCAATAGGCAAACCATGACAATCCCATCCGGGAACATATTCAGCTGCAAAACCCTGCATATTCTTGGATTTAATGATTATATCTTTAAGGATTTTATTTAATGCTGTACCCATGTGAATGTGTCCATTAGCATATGGCGGACCATCATGTAAAACATACTCGCCTAATGAACCGGAATTTTTAACCATTATTTCATAGGCATTAATTTTTTCCCATTGCTTAAGCATTTGCGGTTCACGTTGAACAAGGTTGGCCTTCATAGGGAAACGAGTATTGGGAAGATTTAAAGTTTTTTTATAGTCGCTCATTTAATGCTCCAAGGACAGGAAATTTATTTGAAGATGTATTGATAAGTTAATTTAATCACAAAATAATTGTATAGTACAAAAGTAAGCTTTATCTTGTCAATACTTCTTTATGTATCAAATAGAGTGTGGTAATGTGGCATAGAAAAAGCACAACGTCAAGCTTAAGGAAACGATGATTTATTCTTTTTTTATGGGGAAAACATTTTTGCGAATAAAAAGTTTTCCCCGAAAAAATTAGTCTACCTGCTCACTTTTCTTCTCTTTTTCTTTTTCTAAAAGGTGCTGCAAGGTTTCAAGGCGTTCCAGTTGCGTGCGTAATTGTTGAATTTCTGCATTAAGTAATACAGGTAAAGAATCCTTTTGCTCTTCAAATTCTTCTTCTGCATTTTGCATTTTCTCTTCTGCACGCACATCACTCATAGCACCTACAATCACGGCAATAAAGACGTTTAGCACTACAAAAGATGTCAAAAGAATAAAAGGTACAAAGAAAAGCCATGCATAAGGGAATTTTTCCATAACAGGACGCACAATACCCATTGACCAACTTTCTAAAGTCAACACTTGGAAAAGAGTATAATAAGACTCGCCAAGGGTACTGAACCAGTCAGGGAATACTTTACCAAATAGCAAGGTAGCCATAACCGCAAATATATAAAATACAAGGAAAAGTAGAAAACTTATCCAACCAATACTAGGTAGAGACAGAGCAAGAGACCTTACAATGGCTCGTAAACGTGGAATTGCAGTAATAAGGCGCATCACTCGTAATACACGCAATGAACGCAATACAGAAAGCGGTCCTACTGCCGGAACATAGGCTATAGCTACAATAAATAAATCAAATAAATTCCAAGAGCTTTTAAAAAATTTCTGTCTTAAAGCCAACACTTTTAAACCAAGCTCAACTGTATAAATAGCAAGGGCAACATTTTCAAAAATATTTAATGCAGTACCAAAATTTTCTCGCATATAAGCTGAAGTACTCATGCCAAGGGTTACGGCATTTAACAAAATAAGACCAATGATAAAGTTTTGCGCTTTGCTTGAAAGAACAAAATTATACCACTTGTCAGGATAAACGGGTTGCTCAAGAATATCCTTCTTTTCTTTTTTTTCTTTTTTTACCATATATTACTCCGAAATAAATAATTTAATTGACAGTGCTTTTATTCATTATGTGGCTAAATCTTAAGGTTTAATATAAGCATAGCCTGCCCTTTGCAAATCTACAATTTCAACAATGCCTGCTGGCACAACTTCAATAAATTTAGGCAATTGTTCAGGTGCAATTCCGGCTTTATTCAAAGCATTATTACATGCTTTGAATTTCACACCTGTATCAGCTAAGTCTTTAATTTCAGCGGCATGTTCTTCATTGTCTGGCAAATAAAATTGCACTGCTGCGGCATTT
>CAYJDL010000311.1:0-1737 GCA_964368885.1 uncultured Desulfovibrionaceae bacterium
TATTACAAAGATGAAGATGAGTTTAGAGATATTAAGGTAGAAGCCGGAACTATGCTTATTGACCCAGATGTTTTAGAAAAAAGAAATATAGGGTGTCTTAATAATACAATCGCTCATGAGTGTTACCACTGGTATAAACATAGGCTTTATCATTTAAACCAGCATTTTAGAGAAAAATTTATACTGTATGCTAATTGCCATACAGAAATAAAACCTGAAAATTCTCAAAACGAATGGACAGACGAAGATTGGATGGAATGGCAAGCTAGTGGTATTGCTCCACGTATACTTATGCCAAAATCAACCTTTATAAAAAAAGCAAATGAGCTTTTGGATAAATACAAACAAGATGAACCGCCAAATTGGTGGCTTGTAAATGATTTAGCAAATTTTTTTAAAGTATCAAAATGGTCAGCACAAATTAGACTTGAAGAATTAAATATTATGACATTTTAGCGTAGATATAGAAATGCCACTGAAGAGTGGTTTTTCTTTTAAGAATACAATACGCAAATAAGCGTAATAGCGTTACACAAAGGTGGTGTTATATATAGACAAATTTAAAAATCACAACGGAAAAATGATATGTTCAATTAGCAAAGATAATCGCACTATCGAAATAATCAAAAAAGGATATTGTACAAGAATTACCGCAAATAAAGATGGTACTCTTAGTATAAAAAATATCACAACAGCAAAATAAGATAATTAAATAAAATCCGCCAGAGCGCTAGACGACAGAGCGGGCTTATTATCCTTAATGGATAGTTTAAGCCTACTGTCGTCTTTTTGTTTCTGGCAAATATTTATACGACTCTGGAGGATTTCAGAAATTGAAATTTAAAGGAGTTATAAATATGAGTAACGAAGAAAAAGAATATCAAATATATGTGCCACAATTAAATGAATTAATACCAGTCGAAAAAGAATTGTATTACGGATATTACCGCCCTATTTGGCGTATACAAAAGAAAATGCAACGATTAGGTAACTGTATGTGTTTAAAGAAAAATTTATGGAAGTGCGATGGAGTGTGTATCGACTGTAAATATTACAGCAGTAAAATATTATCGCTTGAAATGGAGTATGAAAACAAAGGTGATGTTATAGCCGATACAAAAATAAATATAGAAGAAATTGTTTCAGATAAAGTAACTCTTGAACTTTTGCTTAATCGTTTAGAGGAATTGTATCTAGAAGCTACGATTATCGGAAATTTGAAAGCTGAAGGTTTAAGCGAAAGAGAAATTGCTAAAAAAATAGACACACCGAGAAAAACATACATATATAGGTTAGAAAAAGCAAAAAAATCTTTACTTTTAGAGTTTGGAGAGGAAATAAAAAAATATTTATAATTTTTTCGCCCAAAGTACAGTCAAATGTCTAGTAGATAAGTGAAGACATAAAAATACAAGTCTTTAGAATGGAGGAAGAATTAATGCAAGACAAAAACGAAGAATTGGCAGACGTTTTAACAGCTATCAGTGTTGTATCGAAACGTTTAGCAACTAACTTAACAAAACTAGCAAACGAAAATAAAATGCAGAAAGGAGAAAATCATGAGCCAAACAAAAGAATTACAAATGACAATAGAAGAACTTCGCAAATGTGCTGTTGCTATCACAGACACTGCTAATTCATTAGAAAAAATGTTTACCTGTGAAAAAGAAACATCGGCAAAGAAGAAAACCTTAACTCTTGAAGACGTGAGGGCTGTTTTAGCCGAAAAATCAAGAA
>CAYJDL010000312.1:0-1707 GCA_964368885.1 uncultured Desulfovibrionaceae bacterium
AACTGCCGTTGATATACATAAAAAGCTCTATCTAAAGGACTTGCGCTGCTACTTGTAGGCCAAGTGTAAAAAAGATCCTTGGTTGGTGCAAATAATCGTTCGTGTTGTAAAAAATCCTTATGTGCTGTTAGAATATGTTCTTGCCATAAAGATTGTTGCATGGAGGATGTAAAGGCTGTTAAAAGACTTTGCACCCTTTGCCAAGGCGGAGCATATGCTCCTTGCAAAAAGGTATCAACTGCTAAGCGTGGATTAATGTAACCAGCGGACGACGGCAGGTATTTGCATATTTTTTCTATAAATCCTTTGCGTAGCCATAATGGTAGTTTTGTATATTTTTCAGCTAGTTGAAAGCCAATAAAATGTTCATAACCTGCAAAAAGTTCATCAGCTCCATCTCCACCAAGAGCAACGGTAACTTTTTTACGAGTAACTTGTGCCAATAAATAGGTAGGAGCAATGGATGCATCGGCCATTGGTTCATCGAGCCTGCTGGCTACACTTGGTAAAATATGCGCGCAATCTTCAGCAGAAAGTATATGTTTATAATGATTTGTTCCATAGTGCTTAGCAACAAGGTCAGCATATTTGGATTCATCATAACTATCTTCACTAAAGCCTATGGAAAAGGTTTTTATATTTGAAGTATGTTCTGTCATAAGTCCTGTAACAATGCTGGAATCAATGCCACCAGAAAGGAAAACTCCCAAGGGAACATCGCTTACAAGACGTTTTTTCACTGAAGCGGAAAGAAGGTGATATAGTTCATGGCAAAGGTCTTGTTCATTTTGACCATGCTTGATTTGGTCTGGCCAAGGAATTTCCCAATAACGCTTAAGCTCAAGCCTACCCTCGTGCACTATAAGAGAGTGCGCCGGAGGCAATTTATATACATTGGCATACATGCTTTGTGGAGTTGGTACATATTCATAGGCTAAATAACGCATTAAATGTTGTATTGGTATTTGCAAATTTAAATGAGGAAATTTGCTTAAAGCTGTAAGTTCTGAAGCAAAAACAAAATATCCTTGATGCATGGTATAATATAAAGGCTTTTTGCCAAAACGATCCCTTGCGCAAAAAAGCACTCTTTGTTCTGCGTCCCATAAGGCAAAGACAAACATACCTTCAAAATGCTCAACACATTTTTCGCCAAAGGCATGCCAAGCATGTAAAATTACTTCTGTGTCTGATTGAGTATGAAAAGAGTAGCCTTTATCTTGTAAAGTTTCTCGTAATTCCTTAAAATTATATATTTCACCATTATATGTAAGGCTAATTTTTTTATTGGAATAAGAATTGGAATCATTGTGCATAGGTTGTGAACCGCCTTCCAAATCTATAATAGAAAGGCGTCTATGACCAAGAGCAATTTGCTGATTTATATATTGACCTTGTCCATCAGGGCCACGATAATCCATGGCGTCAGTCATTTGCTTAAGCCAAATCGATGCATTTTCAGGTAATTGATGATGTTGTATTTGTAAGAAACCGGCTATGCCACACATAAATAATCTCACATAAATCTTATTGTGTAAAATTTTCAATAAAAAACGCTATTTCATTTTTGAATAGTTCTCTAAAATATGAGTACATTGTTCACAAAAATAAAATAGCGTTAAAAAACTAAGTTATTGATATTAATAACGATTAACTACCCGATTGTCATAGTGGTTATTATCATTATAGCGATGAACCACTCTTCCA
>CAYJDL010000313.1:0-1692 GCA_964368885.1 uncultured Desulfovibrionaceae bacterium
GAGCTTTTAAAGAAAGCAGAGGTGCTTTGATGGGTACTCATGCAATACTGTCAGCTTCATCAGCGTATCGTTGGCTAAATTGTAGTCCTAGTGTACGACTATCTGAAAAATATGAGGATAAGTCAAGTTCCTTTGCTGCTGAAGGTACAGATGCACATGAACTTTGTGAGTTTCGCTTAAAAGAGTTGCTCGGTATGAAAACCGAGAATTCAATAGAAAATCTTTCATATTACAGTCAGGAAATGGAAGATTGTGCAAATGGATATGCCTGTTTTGTTCTTGAGCTCGTTGAAGAAACAAAACAAAATTGCAAGGACCCAATCGTACTTATTGAACAAAGAGTTGAGTTTTCACGTTGGGTAGCTGAGGGATTTGGAACTGCAGACTGTGTAATTGTCGGAGATGAAACTTTGAAAATAGTGGACTACAAACACGGACTTGGGATTGAAGTATCAGCTGAAAATAATCCGCAAATGATGTGTTATGCACTCGGAGCCTTAGAACTTTTTGATAGTCTTTATGATATTGAAAAAGTGTCAATGACCATTTATCAGCCAAGGCGAGATAACATCAGCACTTTTGAAATTACAAAAGATAAACTACTTACTTGGGCAGATGAAACATTAAAGCCAACTGCCGAACTCGCCTTTAATGGTGAGGGTAAATTTAACTGTGGTGATTGGTGTGGGTTCTGCAAAGCAAAGTATGAATGTAGAAAACGTGCTGAAGTTAATCTCGAGTTAGCAAAGTATGAGTTTTCATTACCACCTACTCTCACTGATGAAGATATCGAGGAAATTCTCGGCATGATTGATAACCTTATTAGTTGGGGTTCTGATATTAAAGAATACGCACTCACAAGAGCCATGCGTGGTAAAAAATGGACAGGCTTTAAGCTTGTAGAAGGTAGAAGTAATCGTAAATACATCAACGATGATGTTGTAGCAAATGCAGTAATCAAAATAGGTGCAGATCCGTATGAGAAGAAACTTCTAGGAGTTACAGCAATGCAAAAGCTACTAGGAAAAACAAAATTTAATGAGGTGTTATCAGAGTTTGTAATCAAGCCCACCGGAAAACCGACACTCGCACGAGAAAGTGACAAAAGAACTGAACTCATTGTCAACTCTGTCCACAATGATTTTGTAGAGGTGGCTGAATGAAGGAAATACCTTTAACGAGAGGATTTATCGCTATTGTAGATGATGAAAATTATGATAAACTTTCAAAATACAGCTGGAGTCATCACGGAGATGGATATGCTGCAAGGGGCTTTAATCTTAATAAGAAGATAAAAATTATTAAGATGCACCAAGAAATCATAGGTAAAGTTCCGCGAGGGTTTGAGATAGACCATATTAATGGAAATAAACTTGATAATAGACGCTCTAATTTAAGAATAGTCACGCATCAGCAAAATACTTTTAATTCTAAAAAGAAAGTGAAAATGATATCAGGAATAAATCCGTCAAAATACAAAGGAGTATGTTGGAGAAATGACCGAAATAAGTGGCGTAGCACAATAACAATAAACGGAGATCGAATCTATTTAGGCTTGTTTTCAAGCGAACAAGAAGCAGCTCTTGCATATAACCAAGCAGCAATAAAATACTATGGCAAATATGCCAGATTAAATGAAATAGACAATTGTAAAAGTAGCCCCAAAAACCTTAATTAAAGCACGTTAATAGT
>CAYJDL010000314.1:0-1679 GCA_964368885.1 uncultured Desulfovibrionaceae bacterium
CAAGCTGATAATAACTATAAAACTAGTGAAATTGGAGAATATTTTTCTGCTCTTTCCAATGAAGCGAACTTACGCAACATTGCAACAGCTTGGTTAGTATTTGGCGTAGATAATAAGAGCAGGGCAGTTATTGGAACAGATTATCGCCCCAAAGCAGACAATTTACAAAGCATTAAAATGCAAATGGCTCAAATGCTGGAGCCAAGCATTACGTTTCGCAATGTATTTGAGGTGAATTATTTCGGGAAACGTGTTATATTTTTTGAAATTCCTGCTGCCCCTCGTGGAATTCCTATAGCCTACAATGGACATTACTACGCCCGGGCAGGAGAAAGCCTTGTATCTCTTGGTCTTGATAAGCTTGATGAAATACGTAGGCAAAATCAAAACGAAGACTGGACGGCACAAATTGTGCCAGAGGCAACTTTAGAACATTTAGACAGTATAGCAGTAGAAAAGGCACGAGAATCGTTTGCACAAAAACACGCTAACCGTATACCAGAAGAAGATATTTTTTCTTGGAGTCTCCCCACCTTTTTAGAACGCATAAATCTTATGCACGATGGTAAGCTCAACCGTGCGGCTATATTGCTTTTAGGTAAGGAAGAATCTTCTTTTCTTTTAAGTCCTCATCCAGTCAGACTGACATGGAAGCTAATAGGTGAAGAAAATGCATATGAGCATTTTAGCCAGCCCTTTTTTTTGGCTACAAGTAAGCTTTATGCAAATATTCGTAATGTACAATTACGTTTTATGCCAGATAACTCACTAATACCTATAGAAATTGCAAAATATGACAGGCAAATTGTTTTTGAAGCATTGCATAATTGCATTGCACATCAAGATTATAAAGAAAATGCACGTATTATTGTCACAGAACATATTGATAGATTAGTGTTTGAAAATGTTGGTGTATTTTATGAGGGAAAACCAGAAGATTATATTTTGGGTGAAAAAATGCCTTATAGGTATAGAAATACATGTTTAACAAATGCTATGGCAAAGTTAAACATGATTGATACTATGGGATATGGAATACATAAAATATACCAAGGACAAGCCAAAAGGTATTTCCCTTTGCCAGACTATGATATTAGTGAAGTTTCTGCTGTAAAACTCACTATATATGGAAAAATAATAGATGAAAAATATACAAGTAAATTGATTCAAGCCACAGACCTTGAATTAAGAGATATATTGGCTCTTGACCGTATTCAAAAAGGTTTACCCCTTGATGATGCAGTCGTTGCACAATTAAGAAAGGCTAAGCTTATTGAAGGACGCAAACCGCATTTTAGAATTTCAGCACCTGTAGCTGCTATAAGTGATGACAGAAAGGCATATCTAAAAAAACGTCCTATAGACGATGAGCTTTTTTGTAACTATGTTGAGTCCCTTATAAAAGACCTTAAAAAAGTAACAAGGGCGGATATAGTCAGCGCATTATTGCCAAAACTTAGTGAACTCCCTAGTGAGGAACATAAGATGCGGAAAATAAATAATTTAATTACAAAAATGCGTAGAAACAATATTATTGAAAATAAAGGAACACAGAGAAAACCCATATGGGTGCTTGCCAAAAATTCTCAAGGTAAAGCTCTTAAAAATTAAGTATTGTAAATTGTTGTGTTAATAAAAACGCAGTAAAACTTGTGTCAGATTTGACATAAAAACAAGCG
>CAYJDL010000315.1:0-1338 GCA_964368885.1 uncultured Desulfovibrionaceae bacterium
ATACCGGAGAAAGTGCTTTCAAAGCTAGTACCACTTGCAAATCCGACACCGTACTCACCTGCACCGATGGTGAAGGTAGGAGCATCAACAGATGTATCAATGCCACTTAAGGTGTCAGAGAAGCCCTTGAAAGCGTTGTCAAGGCTTACAGTACCGGTAAAGCCATCAGTAGCAAAGTCACCCTGAACTTCTTTTTCCAAGGCATCGAAGTAAGCCATGCTTACATACTCAATGGGCATATTGGTTAAGTACAAGGTTGATGTGCTGTCAGTAGCAGTCAATGTACCAAAGGTGCCCATGGTGTAGGCATCATTGAGTGTTTCAAGATTTACAGTACCGAAGGCGTCAATATTGGCATACAGTTCTGCATTAGCATCCAAGTTAATGGCGCTACCTTGAGCAAAGGTAAATGCAGCAGTACCGGCATCAAAGATGGCACCATCTCCTACGGTGAGGGTACCGCCATTCAAGGCAACAGCGCCGGCAGCACTGGCATCAAAGCCGGTATTATCTGCCAAGGTAATGTTACCGTTGGTCATTGTGAGGGTCGGAGCAGCAGTTGCACCTGTACCTGTACCCATTACCCATGTGCCGCCTTTCACATCAAGAGTAGCATTGGCATCATTCAAGGTAAGGCTACCGTTGAAGGCTTGAAGAACAGGAGCACCCGGAGCACCGTCATCTACCAACTCAAAGGTGTTGTTGGTAAGTTCGTAACCTTTGGCACCCAAGTCAAAGGACTTAGCAGAAATGGTACTGCTTGAACCCAATTCAAATGTTCCGGTACTTACGGCAAACTCAGCAAGGTTAACACGAGCGCCAGCGCCCACTTGTGTTTTAGACGTGCCGTCAACACCTAAGTCAGCAGTCCAGTCACCCCATGTGCCACCGGATCCAAAGGTAATGGCTCCGGCGTTACTATTAAGGTCACCGGTGAAGGTTTGAGCGGTTCCGGCTGTAACACTAGGATCAACCATGAAGGTCAGGTTACCGCCTTCTTGCTCTGTAATAGTAAGTGTATCAAAGCCAAAGCCATAGGCTTTAAGGTTACCGCCATTAGCCATTAAACTGCCGCCTTCGCCGAAGGTCAAGTCGCCTTGAACTTCTAAGGTGGAAGCTGCGCCCAAGATCATATCACCGGCAACAGCAGTGGAAGCATCGCTTACGATATCTTGCACACTGGCGATGTTATAATCACTGCCAATAACCAAGTTTGAAGCATCGGTTGCAGAGTTACCAATGGTGATAATGCCTTTGTTGTCGCTGGTCAAAGAGCCAATGTCAAACGTAGCACCATAACTAACAGTCAAGTTAGCGCCGTCACCTAAGGTAACACCG
>CAYJDL010000315.1:1348-1664 GCA_964368885.1 uncultured Desulfovibrionaceae bacterium
AAGCACCTTGCAGCACATCCACATCACCTGCGCTGAGCGTGGTATTTGGAGCACCAGTAGTAGCATCAGTACCAAGACCGGTAAGCACCAAGTTTACACCGTCACCTGTGATGGTGGAGGCAGTGTAAGATGTGGCTGTCTGAGTATTTTCAGTGATAGCAGCAATGGTGGTTGTTCCCACATAATCCAAGGTACCGGCCATGAGGGTTGTGGTGGGCTCATTGAACAGCTTATAAACACCATTGAGTGATTGAATGGTAAAGTCCAGATCCAAAGTGATTTCACCGGTTATACCAAGGTCATCTTTCAAACTATT
>CAYJDL010000316.1:0-1625 GCA_964368885.1 uncultured Desulfovibrionaceae bacterium
ATAAATTTCTTTACCCAAATTCGTGCAATGCCCTATATGTGGATTACTAAGGGTAAAGATCTTGGAAAGTTACGAGAAGAAGAAGAGCTAGTTAAAGATAATCATGTTTGCTGGGATTTTTTTAAAAAATTTCTTAAAACTGAAGAGGCGGCGGACGTACACAATTTAATAAAAGAAATGAAAGACGCTTTGAATCGTAACTCTCGAGATATGCGTCTGCGAAATCTTTTGGGTTTTATGTATGTATATTTAAATGATTTTCCAAAAGCTAACGCAGCCTTTAAGGAAGCTGCTAGCTTGACAGCCATACCGGCATTACAAGCATGGAATGAGTTTTTACAAGCTCGAACACTTGAAGTTCAAGGGCAATTTGTAGATGCAATTTCTCAATATAATCAAATCTCCCGTGTCGTTCCACAGTGGAAAGATTTAAGCTATCGCATGATAGTGGGTAAGGTAAAAATGGGCTTTGCGGAGCAAGAAGTTATTAATATCACAAAAATTATCAACGAAGAGCCGACTTTTTTTAATAAATTCTTGCTGGATCCGGAGTTAGGGCGAGGACAATCAATTATTCTAACGCACTTGCAGCCACTTTGGAAAGAAACTCAAGCCCGTGCTCATGCAGAAATGCAAAAGTTATCCACTCTTGCAGATAAAATTAGAGCGTGGTTTCCTCCTCATCACCCAAATCATGCGATTTTAAAAGGGCGTCTTGATGAATTACAAACCTTAGCTGATACCAAAAACTATGTAGCTTTTTTGGAAGTCATACGGTTGCGACCGATTTTAGATAAGGAAATAGAAGAATTTATTCAGTATCAAATTGAAATTGTTCAAGAGCGTTATAAATTTTATCTTACTGAATTACAAAGCATTCGTGACGAAGCTTCATGGTTTCCTTTTCCAAAGCTTTTAAAGGATTTTAGTAGTGAATTTAATGAGGCAGCCGGTGTTTTAAATTGGGCATTTTCTTCCAACTTCCAAGATGCCGAAAGTTTTCAACAAGCCCAAAAAACCATGAAAAGCCTTGAAGATTTATTACGAGGCTTGCGTAAACGCTTAAAACTTTTAAGAGCTATGCGAGATGGTACACTTTTTACCATGGCCTTTATAAAAACCTTTATTTGGATTGAGGCTATTGGTTTGTTACTATGCCTTCTAGGCATCCCAGCAATTGTTATGTTTGGGCATTATGCCGGACTTGGTTGGTTACGAGAATTGCTATCAACTCAACAATGGGAAATTCAAAAGGTACTTGTGGGTATTGTGACTGTAATATCCTTTGGACTTGCCATGTTGCGTTCTACATTGGTCTTTGAAAAACGTAGAGATAAATTTCTTAAAGAAGCTAAGGAACAACGAGAACGACTTCAAGAAGAACGTGTTGACCGTATTCGTAAGAAAAAGCAAGCCGAAGCCGAACGTGTTGCCGCCGAACGTAAAGAACAAGAAAAACAAAATTTAAAACGCAAATTTGAAGGCTCTTAAGGAAGCACTGATTAAATCAATATATTTTGAGGGGGGGGGGGGGGGGGGGGGGGATTAATTAAAAAATAAAATTAAATAATTCAGGAAGGGGGCGGGCGGGGGCGCGCCCGGGCGGGTCCGGCGAAGGAGTTAAA
>CAYJDL010000317.1:0-1612 GCA_964368885.1 uncultured Desulfovibrionaceae bacterium
CCGGAATTGTCCGCCACTTGTAATGTGGATGCTACCTGAATCATGGCTATTTTCCTATACGGCTTTATCGATGACGGAGACTAAATGCCAACGCTTATTTTTAGAAAGCGGACGGCACTCCACAATTTTTACCTTATCGCCAAGTTCACAAGTGTTCATGGGGTCATGAGCAGTAAACTTTTTGCGACGACGAATATATTTTTTAAGCAGAGGATGCTTAACCAAGGTTTCAACACGTACAACAATTGTCTTGTCGCACTTATTGCTTACCACGATACCTTGCAAACTTCTGCCTTTTTTCTGTGCGAGATAATCTGACATGGCATCTATTCCTTTTCTCTCATAACAGTTTTTATACGTGCCACTTGTCGCTTTGCACTTTTAAGTTCAGAAGTCTTTTCAAGTTGAGCAGTTGCATGGCGAAAACGTAAAGTAAAAACTTCTTGTTCTTGCTTTGCAAGTTCTTCTTTTAATTCATCTAAGCTTTTTGAGCGCAAATCACTTGCAAGGCTTGCTTTAGTTTTATTTTTTAGAGCCATTTTACAAGCCCTCCTTAACTACTATTACAGTCTTGACCGGCAATTTATGAGCAGCACGAGTTAATGCTTCTTTAGCAAGCTCAAGGGAAACACCCTTAATTTCATAAAGAATACGACCAGGCTTTACGGGTGCACACCAGCCAACTGGTGACCCCTTACCCTTACCTTGACGTACTTCTAAAGGTTTAGCTGTAATAGGTCTGTCCGGAAAGATGCGAATCCACACCTTACCACCACGCTTGATATGACGCATCATAGCAATACGAGCTGCTTCAATTTGTTGGCTTGTCAGTTGACCGTGTTCAACAGTCTTTAATCCAATTTCACCAAAAGCAATGGTTGCACCACGGCAAGCTTTGCCACGTAAGCGACCCTTTTGCCATTTGCGGAATTTAACTTTTCTGGGGGAGAGCATTACTGATCCACCTCTTTGTCAAGGATTTCACCTTTGTAAATCCATACCTTCACACCTATGATACCATAAGTTGTGCTTGCTTCGGCAAAGCCGTAGTCAATATCAGCACGGAGTGTTTGCAAAGGCACCCGACCGTCACGATACCATTCGGAGCGGGCAATTTCTGCGCCGGCCAAACGACCACCGCAACAAACCTTAATACCTTCGCCGCCAAATTTGCGAGCCATGGACACTGTGCGCTTCATGGCACGGCGGAAAGCTACGCGACGCTCAAGTTGTTGGCAGATGTTTTCTGCTACCAGTTGAGCATCCACTTCTGGACGACGGATTTCGTTAACTTCAAGGGAAAATTCGCGACCAAATTTGTGACGAAGATCGCCACGCAATTTTTCGATTTCCACGCCCTTACGACCGATAACAATACCAGGACGAGCTGTGAAAAGGATTAAGCGAATTTTACCACCGGCACGTTCTATTTCTATCTTGGATATGCCAGCATGAAATAATAATTTCTTAACATATTTACGAATCTTACTATCTTCATAAACAAAAGTAGCATATTCTTTTTTGCTAAACCAGCGAGATAGCCAGTTTTTATTATATCCAAGACGAAATCCATAAGGATGTACTTTTTGACCCATAGCCTATTCCTGCCCTT
>CAYJDL010000318.1:0-1602 GCA_964368885.1 uncultured Desulfovibrionaceae bacterium
AAGCTCTTGAAAACATTGCAAAAAATGAGGGTAAAATAAAAAAGTAAGCACAAAACACTTTGTAGGTAAATTTGTAGGTATAAAAAAATATTTTCTCAAAAATAGTTTAATAAAATAAAAAAATACCTTACATTTTCGGAGCCGGTCAAGAGCTCCAGCTACATATTTCATAAAGCCCCGTAAGGTCTATAAAGCCTTGTGGGGTTTTACTTTTTTCTTCATTTTGAATGTAAATAGACGGGTCTTCACCAAAAACAGGGGCAAACAGATTTGATACGTTATTTCTACAGTTATTCATTTTTCATTTATGAAGCGTAAATGTCACAGCTCCAGCCTTAGCCAATTTCAGGTAACACGCAAAGTCATTGCGAGAAAAACGTTCCGAGATTAATTTTAAATGGTGAAATGAATAGCGTTTTTTCGTGGCAATCCTTTTTTTAGGTTTCACTATACTACTTGACTTTTAAAATCAAAATTACCTAGATTGCCTGTTAAGCGGTCTTTTCTTCCTTGGTGTTTACTTTAAATTCCTCTTTTAGATGTCTATATGATTGTTCATAAATAGAGAAAAGTTTATCAAATAAGACATCATCTCCGGCTATGGATTTTTTGTGTACACGATTTGCTTCAGACCAAAGCATGGGTAAAGATAGGGTGTTTGCTGAGTTTTTAACCGACATTAATGTGCGTAAAAGTTCATCATGGTCACCATCTTTAATAACTAAACTTAATTGTCTAACTTGTTTTGGATAGAAACGAATCCACATGGAAACGATAGAGCTTAATAGTTTTTTATCATTTTTGGCATTTTCCAATGCTTGTTTTCTATCAAAAAGCTTAGTTGAGTTGATATCCATATTTGTTTTTTCAAACAGTTTACCGCTTTGTAAAATTTTATTTTGAGGAGTTCGTGAAATAAGACGTGATAATTTTGTAAGCACATGCGGTTCTCTTGCAAATTTATCCACAGTAGATACATTGAAAAAGCGCATTACTTCCATGTCTGTGCGAATAATATTTTCAGCTATAAGGACAATGGAAACAGGCTTTGCATTGGGATTTTCAACATATCTAATTCTTGTGGCAAGGTAAAAGATGTCAATATCTTCAGCTTCTCGAATGAAAATGATGGAGTATTTATGATTAGCATTGGCTATAGCTTCATAAACCTGCCAACTGGTGGTAAAAGCTGTAACATTTAAGTTTTCTTTTTGCCAAATTACCTTAGCTTCTTTAGAATTTGCAACTGTATCAACAAGTATCACGTCAATAGGAGCATGACCTTGTGACGGTTCATCATTTTGTTTATCCAAGAATTTTTGCATAGAAAGAGATAAAGCATCCAAAGCTTCTTCTTGTGATTTTTGATTTGCATTTGCCTGTATGGAAGTATTTTCTGCAAGTTCTACTTCCTTACTTTCAGCAATAATTTTTACTTGTGCAGTTAGCTTAAAACAAGCTCCAGCCCTTGAACTATGCAGCATACTTACATGACCATCTAAAAATTCAGCTAGCTCGTTTATGGCTGATAAACTGATTATTGGGCGCAATGATTTTCTGTTTGAGCTAGATGAAGGCGTAGCATATTTCTTTAAAAGATTT
>CAYJDL010000319.1:0-1584 GCA_964368885.1 uncultured Desulfovibrionaceae bacterium
ATTACTCCTTTTCTTAAAAATACTATCTACTGTATTATCAAATACAATTCTTTCTTCTCTCTCAAAATGATTATTTAAACCACACTTCATACATTTAACCGTATATGCTTTATTTATAATTTCTTCTTTCATAGGTATTCCATAACATTCAGTTACACTTCTTATAGGAAGTGGTCCTGGTTTCAAAGGTGTATTGCATTCTTTACAATATTTCATTATCATAGCCTCCATTAATTTAAATCTCTATCATATTACCATTTATTTCCTTAGCTATCTCATTAGCTAATTTTCTACTTTTTATTATAATCAATTGCTGTGTGGATAACTCTATCTGTGTTATACTTGTGTAAACTTTTTTAAAATCATTAACATAAGCTTTATTTATTTTTACTATAAAATTTCCCATATCCTCTTCATATTGCATAATTACATTACTCCTATTCTTCCATCTAAATTATTTTCACAATTTACTTTAATATCCTTTAATGTTTTAAGTAATCCTTCATAAGTACCCCAACCATTAGGTGGATTTAGTTTTTCATATTCTTCTTTATTATCTATCATATCTTTTATAGCTTTATCTAAAATAGGTATGGCTTCTCGGCAACTCATATTATTCAATAAATCAAAACCCTTTTCTCTATCAATTGCTTTATGATACATATCTGATAAGTTATAAGTTACATTTCTCTCAAATACTGAAACTTCTTTTTTAACATAAATATCTATATCTAAACTCATTTTTTAACACCTTTCTTAAAATTCATAATATCCGCATAGTAGGATTATTTTTTAATTTATGTTTAAAATCATCTAACTTATCTTGAGTTTGTCTAAATGTATCAAAAGTTCCTAAAACTACTTTTTGATCTTTTTTACAACATTTAATATAATGACCAATAACTGATCTTTCAAACATGTCTGTTTCAGCAATTATATAATCATAGTTATCCATATTTATTATAATACCTCTTTCACTTATTAAAAACATATTTACCAACTCCTTAAAATTTAATTTTGATTTATTACTTGTCTAATAAATTACTTATATTATATGAAATATCATTTCTCAAATTTTTAAAACATTCTTCTTCAAAAGAAATTTGACCATAAAAATGATTATTACTTGATAATTCTATTACAGTATCTTCATTTATACTTCCAGTTTTTTGTATAATTGTTATTCTATTATTCATTGCTTTAATGCTTTTAATAAGATCTTTTTCTAAATTTGTTAATTTACCAGGGTTTATTACAGTAATACACTTTTTCCTTAAAGCCTCAAAATCCATCGCTTCAAATAATTCTACTTCACTAAATATATCTAATATAAATTCCTTACATTCTTCACTCTCATCCTCGACATATTCACCACCCCAGTCACTATCAATTGGATAATAATTATTTAATTTTTTGTTATATTTGTAATGTATATCTTCTACTTCAATTTCTTCTGGTAATTCTTCCATCGCAAGTAAATCTGAAATACTATATAATCCATAGTAGTCAAAAATGTTTTCTTTATGCTTAACTTGCATCTTAGAAATTGTTTTTTCAACAGCTTTATTAAAATCCTCATCTGCA
>CAYJDL010000320.1:0-1569 GCA_964368885.1 uncultured Desulfovibrionaceae bacterium
CAAAAGACGGTATTATGTGCGTAACTTTCGATTATCCACCTGTAAATATACAAGGTGTACCGATAATAAATGATTTAAATAAACTATGCGAAGAACTTGAAAGCAATAAAGATATTAAGGTTGTAATTTTTCAGTCTGCAAACCCTGAAATTTTTATTGCTCACGCTGATATAGATATGCTTAAAGATTTATCAACAGCACCAGTTCCTTTAAATGAGGCAAAATTATCGCCTTTGCAAATGGCACTTGATAGAGTGAGCAAGTTGCCACAAGCGACTATTGCTAAAATTGAAGGTATGGCTCGTGGTGGTGGGCATGAATTTGCACTTGCTTGCGATATGAGATTTGCAGCAAGAGGGAAAGCCGTTTTTATGCAAATGGAAGTTGGAATGGGTGTTTTACCTTGTGGTGGTGGTTCATCAAGAATGGCAAGACAAACAGGTCTTGGAAAAGCTCTTGAAATCATACTATCGGCACAGGATTTTGGTGCTGATGAAGCCGAAAAATTCGGTACGATAAACAGAGCCTTAGACCCAAATGAAATAACTGAATATGTGAATAAACTTGCAACACGAATTTCAAAATTCCCAAGTGCATCTATTCAAAATTGCAAGCAAATGGTCTATAAATCAGTTGATTTGCCAATAGAGAAAGCACTTTTGGAGGAGGCATACCATTTGTATCAGTGTACAAGCAAAACTCCAGCAGTAAAAAGATTTACTAATGCTTCGAATACAAACTTCCAAAACAGTTTAGAAAATCAACGAAATTTTGAGTCGCTTCTCATGACCATGCAAGATAATTCTTACTTTAAGATTGTAAAAAAAGTGCTTTCGAAATAGTGAAAGCACTTTTTATAATTTTAACCTAAATACGAATATTAGTATGAAATGAATTTTTATACAAAACTATCTAACGCTTTTATAAGCTCTTTACGATTACTTTTATCAAGTGCGAATGGGTGTGGATTTGCAAAACTTTCATAATCGTTGTCAAAATATTTACCACTTGCATTTGCAAATTCCTCTGATAATGATGCTCTATATAAAATATTTGCACCAATAGACAAATCATATCCTTGTCGTCCGTAAGCTGTTTTGACCATTTTGCTACCTAAAAACGATTTTGGATTGACAGAAACAACAACTGCTTTATCACCTAATTCTTCGGCAAGTTTCATTGACCACATAGTAATAGCAAGTTTGCTTTGTGCATAAGCCATATCATGAGAAAGTTTTCTTCCAGTTTTTATCGCATTAAAATCCACGTCAGTTTGTGCAGCTGATGAAAGGTTAATCACTCTACCTTTTGTGTTTAAAATCGGCAACAACATTTTTGTCAAAATATATGGCGAAATTGTATTCACTGCAAAACGTGCATCAAGTCCGTCTTTAGTGGTTGTTTCGTCTAAAACAAAAACACCTGCATTATTGATAATAACATCGATTTTATCTGTGGTAGATAAAATTTCTTCTGCTAATTTTTTTGCATTTTTTAGTAATGATAAATCAGCTACAAAAGTTTGTATGTTAGAATTTAACTTTAAAAGCTCACCTTTAACTCTTTCAA
>CAYJDL010000321.1:0-1568 GCA_964368885.1 uncultured Desulfovibrionaceae bacterium
TGAGCTTAAAAAGTGTCCGAATGTTTTTTGTCTGAATTTAGGTTGACACTCCAAAAGAACAAAGCACCATGCAAGGCTTTTTGTCTGGTGATACGGTAAGCTTTGTGCATGACACCATACAGGGACTAGACGACTTTGAGCTGATTTGCTTCTTGGTGGTGAAATAGTTATGTTTGGCTTACCCAAAAGTACAGAATGCAGAAAAATTTTACATAAGAAAGATGTTTTTGCGCAATTTGACTTTTCACACACAAAGCGCAGAGACTTTGACGCCAGCTTTGCACGGCTGTATATTGTACATGAGGTAACGCCATACACCGTGAATATCCCCAAGGGAGAAAGTGTTAGCGGTCTATATGTTATTCATATCACACCTAAACAAGCGCAATACGACAAGAAATCTTTGCAAACCTTGGCAAAACTCTTACCGCATAAGGTTATTTTTCTGCTTGAGTATGAGGGCAAAGGCTGTTTAGCATTGTACCATACGACACTTTTTGAAAGCGCATGGCAAGATGTAGATACTCTTTCTATTGAAATACAAGGCTTAGATTTTGACGCCGTTTGGGAAAATATTGTGCAACAAGTGGGAGCATTTACCCTTGAGGAAAACGAGAGCGAAACTTTAAGCCTTGAAGCCCAAATTGCCCACAATATGGAACGTGCTAAAATTGAGCAAGAAATAGCTCGCCTTGAGAAAAAAGCACGAACTGAAAAGCAGCCAAGAAAGAAAATGGAATTGGTGGCAAGGTTGAAGGAAGTGAAGGCAAGGCTAGTTTGATTTTTGTGGTAACCTATGATTTATTAAGGAATAGTTATGCTTAATATGGGGGTATGGGACTATATTACTATAGGAACAGTAGGCTTATTGAGTGGTACAGGCGGAATTTTTCTGGCTGTAAAATTTTTTTCTAATGCCATCTTATCTATTGCATTAAAAAATATTGATTTAAAAAATGCAAAGGAGCTTGAACAGCTAAAAATTAACCTACTCAATAAAGATTACATAAGCAAAACAAGATTTGACATAGAATTTCAGCTATATAGAGAATTGTCTGGATTATTTTTTGAATTGGTAAAAAATGTGCAAATTATTATTCCAAATAGTATATCTTATCAACCTGAAGATGTAAATGAAAGAAAAGCCATGCATGATAGTGCAGTAAAATCTTTGAATAATGTTAGAGAGATTCTTTATAAAAACGCACCTTTTATACCTGAAGAACGTTTCAATAAATATATGGAAGTAATGCAAGAATGTCATGGACAAATAGTTATACACGAACTGGACATTCGAGCAAGGAGAAGTCCATTAAATAAAGAAGGAATAATAAAAACTGAACACTTCGTGAAAACTGGTGAAATAGTGAAGGCATACAATGCATTAAATAATGATTTACGGGTTTATTTATCAAAGCTTGATGTTTTAGATTAAGGATATGGGATGAATATGAAATCTTTAGAATTACAGCCAACTCCAGAAAATATAAAAAATACTTTTATAAAAGATATTATTGGAAGGAACGAAGATATTTTTGCTTTCATTGAGATGCTCAGTACGCTTGAAG
>CAYJDL010000322.1:0-1555 GCA_964368885.1 uncultured Desulfovibrionaceae bacterium
TTTCAAAACCAATACCTTGTCCGACCAGATTGCCTTCACCGGCAATTTTAATGCGTAAATCGTAAACTTGCTCTTGTGGAACTAAGATGGAAGTTCCATTGTTCCCAAGCTCATAGGGAACGTTATCTTTCTGTAAAATGTTAACTACTCGGCTTGCATCTTCAGGGCTTAAATTGGTATATAGCATTTGATAATTGGTTTGATTGAAAAAGAAAGTAAGTGCCACAAAACCAATAGTATATTATGTAGAATTAGAATTGAATGCGGCTTAACTCTTTATAAGCTTCCATAACCTTGCCACGCACTGCACTTGTAAGACTCATAGCGACGCTAGCTTTTTGCAAAGTCACCATTAATTCGTGCACATTCTGACTGCGCCCTGAGGCAAAATCATTAATTGCATAAGCCTTTTCTTTTTGTAAGGCGTTTAACTTATCCACACTGTTAGATACAGTTTGGCTAAAGCTGTTAGGATTAACCGTTGGTAAGGTTTGGGCAACTTGAGATTTAATAAAATCAGCTTGAGCCCCAAAGTTTTCACCTCTGTCTACGGAATCACGGACAAGGGCTTGGTCAAGCACATTTGCAAAATTTTGACTGGTGCCGGATGAACCAATGGTTGATTCTTTTAAATTAGATTCAGTTTGATTAAAACTCTGAATGGCCTTACTATATGCTTGTAAACCTGTAGTATTATTACTCATGATATGCTCCTTATATTGTGTCAAAAAAATAGATTATTTACCAATTTCTAAAGCTTTTTGATACATTTGCTTAACAGCTTCCATTGTTGAAACGTTGGCTTCATAATTTCGCTGCGATGTCATTAAATTGGCCATTTCCTCAACTACATTTATGTCCGGATAAAAAACATATCCGTTAGCATTTGCGTCAGGATGACCTGGTTGATAAACTTGTTTTAAGGGGCGACTATCAATGGAAATCCCCATTACTCGCACACCTTTTAACTCTCTATCAAGGGCAGTGCGCATATGTTTTGAAAAAGGATCATCTACATCTGTTGCCGCTCTAACCACTGTGCGCCTTCTGTAAGGTCCACCCATTGGGGTGCGTGTGGTTTTTGCATTAGCAAGATTCATTGAGATGACGTTCATTTGGGTGCGATCTGCCGATAGGGCGGATGCGCTAATGTCAAGTGCTGTCATAAAATCCATTATTGCTTGCCCTCCGTGATTATAGTTTTCATACCTTCAAAACTTTTTTGCATAATTTGGCTTAATGCGTTGTATTGTAACTGGTTTTTGGTAAGTTTAACCATTTCTTTATCAATATTAACTCTGTCCTCGCCGTGAATGTTGCGCGGTGTGAATTTTTTAAACCAATCGGGGCTAAAGTTTTCTGCGTTAAATGCTGTGGGCATATGTCCGCTGGAGGTTCTGGCCATAGTTCCTTGCATATCAAGACCTAGGGCTTTTTGGAGCTCGCTCTCAAATTCTAACTCACGAGGCTTGTATTTGGGAGTGTTGACGTTGGCAATGTTGCTGTTAATAACATTTTGGCGTTGCAAACGCATATCTAAAACCTTGCCTACTAA
>CAYJDL010000323.1:0-1535 GCA_964368885.1 uncultured Desulfovibrionaceae bacterium
ATTCCCAAAGTCTTTTTATATGTTATTCAGGGTTAGCAGGTCTACCCCTTTTCTTAGGCTCATAAGTGTTTTTGTAAGCCTCTAAAAGTGACTTAGCCTCTGTAGCTTGAATATCCGCCTCGTGTTTTTCTTTAAGCAAAGACTCATATTTGCCCTTTAATTCTACAATATCATTATCATAACGCTTAAGGCTTTCTTTCAATTCATTATTTTGGGCAAGAGCTTCCGTCAACCTAAGCTCAAAATTATGCTTCTCTTGACTTACTGCTTCAAGCTTTAATTCAAACTCCTTTAAGGTGTATTGTAATTTGGGTAAAGGCGATGTCATAAACTCGTGTAGACACTGCCTAATAACAGATTAATAAATAACTGATTTTTGCTTATAAATAATCTTGACAAAGTCTTTGCCAACATATATTTGCCTGGGAAAAGCTGGTTATTTTTTATTGGGAAAAGCTGTTAGTATAAACCTATCAAAACATTTGAACTGTTTTGATAGGTTGAAAAGCAATATTTTTTAAGAAATTCAACACTTATGCAACTGTCATTCATCTTTTAAAGTATAATTTAATCAGCATACACAATTTTTTACATTTAGAACCAAAGGAGTTTCACATGAAAAAAACTTTTCTTTTTTATGCTTTTTGTTTTGCATTTAGCATCATTACCAGTACTGCCAATATTGCTATGGCAAAAGAACTTACTTTAGAATTTTCCAATACATCTTCGGAAGAAATTTATGTTGCTATTTGTTATTTGCAGGGTAGCGATTGGATAACCGAAGGTTGGTGGACTGTTGAAAAAAATGCAAAAGAATCTTTTGATCTTACAGTTGATGCGTCATATATATATATTTATGCGGAAGGAGAAAAACGTAAAAAATGGATGGGCAGCAAAGATGATCCCAAAACCAAGGGTATTCCAATAGTTGATGAGAAGTTTAAGGTAGTTATACCAGAACATCCAAAAGGTACAGGGCTTAAGACAGTGCCTTTTAAGTATGTTGATACTAAGGAATACTCCAAGTATACTTATACTTTCTATAATTAAGAGCTATTGTTTTTATATTAAATTGTGGCTATTGCCTTAGCTCAGTAATTAATTTAAATTGTTGTTTAATCCAAAGTCATTGCGAATATTGTTACGCAATCCAGAATGAATTTTGTTACAATGTAAAAAAAAGACTTTGGATTTTCCCAAAGTCTTTTTCATATATTATTCAGGGTTAGCAGGTCTGCCCCTTTTCTTTATTTCGTTATTACTTTTGTAAGCCTCTAAAAGTGATTTAGCCTCTGTAGCTTGAATATCCGCCTTATGCTTTTCTTGAAGCAAAGACTCACATTTGCCCTTTAATTCTACAATATCATTATCATAACGCTTAAGGCTTTCTTTCAATTCATTATTTTGGGCAAGAGACTCCGTTAACCTAAGTTCAAAATTATACTTCTCTTGACTTACTGCTTCAAGCTTCAACTCAAGCTCTGGAGTGTCAACCTAAATTCAGACAAAAAACATTCGGACACTTTTTAAGCTCA
>CAYJDL010000324.1:0-1521 GCA_964368885.1 uncultured Desulfovibrionaceae bacterium
GCCATACCTTTGCCTCATGGCTGGTGCAACGTGGCGTTGACCTGTACAGCGTCAAAGAACTCATGGGACATTCTGACTTTAAGATGACCCAAAGATATAGCCACCTTTCCCCAGAAGGACTGAGGAAGGCGGCTATGGTGATTGATGCATAAACACATACAGTACAGTACATGTCACCCGTCAAAAACGTAATAGGCTAGTGGTCTAAGCTACTACCACTATTCTTCATATCTATCATTAAACATTTCAATTACTCGTTTTGCATCTAATTCATACTCATCAGCCAATTTTCTGAGAGTACTCGCAAAATTGATGAAGCCTTCATTCTCAACTTCTTCTGCTTCTTTGTTATATTTTGCAGCTAACTCCATTTCTTGTGTTCCTGCTGGGTCTGGCGTATACACTCCACGTGCATTAAATCGAGCACTTTTATAGCCTATACGCATTTTTTCAGCATTATTATCATCTAAAGCATTAGCAATTGTTTTGTGTATCCATAGTCCTGAAGGATCAGCCGGAGCATGAATTAAAATTTCCCCTATAGTATGTAGGGCAATATCCAAATGACCAGATTTTTCACAAATTTTTATTACCTCACCCAACCAACTATCAAATACTTCTGAATTCAATATACCATCCTCACCAATTCCTGGGATGATATTCCAAATACGTAATAGATTCCAAGCATTACTTGCAAGAGCTTCTCTTTCTATTGTTATGTTTTCTTTTGGTTCTGCATCAAGCTTAGAACGATAAATAAGCTGTATAACTTCACAAAAATAGCTTGGGCTTTTGCTTAGTTTAAGCATAATTGTTTTAGGTTTTATATCATGTGAATTACGGAATATCTTTATATAAGCAAACTCGATTGCTGCTAATTCTTCAGAAAAATTAGTTGCATTTTCTTGGGCAAAACCAATGAGCTTTTCAATGTGATAGATATGCGAGCTATCAATAGATTCTTCGCTGGATATACTTTGATACAAAGCAGTCACACATTGTGATATTTCAACTTTCATGCTTCGTTCTGTCATTCCATAGAGTACATCAATAGCAGCATGTGGTCTATTGACTTGAAGTAGTTTTTCTACAGCAATATTACCATGCGTATTTTCACGATACCACGCAGGTACAACAGTTTGCCAATATAATGTTTCATCATCCAGCCAAAGCGTGGCTTTATCCCAAGTCTCTTTTACAAATGGTAAATATTCCAAAAATTCGACAAGTTGTTCTTGTTCCCATACTGATACATTAAAAGAATCAACCCATTGAAGGCTATTTGTTTTGTATCTATGTTCGATAAATACATTTATCATATTTTTTTGTTTTTGGCTTGATGTGCACAAATAGCGTGGTATAAGGATATGATCGATAGTAGTATCAGATATTTCTCCAAGAGCTGCCCCAACTTGAAAATTGCCATTCACTATTTCGTTGAATTCAATAATACCATTAATTCCTTGAGTGTGGAAAATATTTTGAATAACGTTTGCTCTTTTTTGGTAAAATATTTTTTGT
>CAYJDL010000325.1:0-1517 GCA_964368885.1 uncultured Desulfovibrionaceae bacterium
ATTACTAATCCACCAATCAAGTTCATTGAGCACAATATTAGATAACAGTGGAGAAAGTATGCCACCTTGCGGTGTTCCCTTATTAGGAATCCCTTCACCCTGTATTGGTGCTTTCAGAAGCTTGCTAATTACACAAATCAACTTTTTATCATGTATACCAAGTGACCATATTTGCTTTAGAAGCTTTGCATGGTCTACATTATCAAAGAAACCTTTGATATCGATATCCACTACGTATTCTAATTTTACTGTAAAAGCTAAAAATCGAAATCTGCTGATTGCATGATGAGTGTTACGGTTTGGTCTGAAACCATAGCTATGCTTATGAAATTTTGCTTCGCATATTGGTTCCATTACTTGAAGAATGCACTGCTGTATCAAACGGTCTTGGATACTAGGAATCCCTAGTGGTCTTTCCTTTCCATTGTCTTTAGGAATCATGACGCGTCTAACTGGGTGTGGTTTGTAGTTAGACAATCTATGTTGAACATATTCTACCAATACGTCATTTCCTTGTTCCGCTATCTGTTCGATTGTATCCATGTTTGTTCCAGAAGTTCGGCTTCCCTTATTACGCTTAATCCGTCTGTATGCAAGTGCGATATTCTGCGGACTTGCAATTACCGACATTAGGTTATTAAATATAGCCCCTTTTTTACTTTTAGCATATAAGCCATCAAACACATCTTGAATTGCATAATACTCATTGCGCCTTAGTACCTTGTTTTCTCTTTTCTTTGCCGTTTGGTCAGTCACCTCCTTATTTGAAGGTTTCTTCTCTTAGTCATACTCGAACCCAAAACACTTTTTACCATATAAAGTTTTAATGAATTAACTTGACTTGGGGCTATCCCTCCACGGCTTATTATCACCGCTTCTCAGGTACATTGCCCCTACTATCACTGACATGAACTGTGTTGCCACAGACCGTCTCATTGGAATTGCACTTCCTACTCGTTGTCAGCTTCCCCCGTTCCTATTTTCCTATCTGTTCATATACCCTTAGGCGCTCTCTTTGAGCCTGTAAGCTTGCTAGTGCCTGTAACACTACATGGACTTTCATAACGAATATTTTACTCACCCACACTTACCTGACGTCACGTCATCAATGCATTTCTACATTGCCATTCTTTAGACCCTTTTCTTCAAGAGTTCGCCAGTTGCCCCTGTATAGACAACATTCTCGCCATAGGTATTTTATAGACTTCCGGCCTATCACCACTCGACCACCTCTGGTTCGCAGTTCCTCGCCATTACGCGTTAGGGTGGCTCTCAGCCGACTTCACCGAGCTTATAACCCCTCACAATGTGCAACTGTAAGACGCTATTCGGAGTATCAAAGGAAGCATTTCATGGCGTTACCCAATCATTCTACTTCTCGAAAAATAAGTTGTTGTTACAACTAGTTAAACTAATTGCAACCCTCGCCCTTTGTTTATTTATGCGGCGAAACGGGTCGCACCCTCATGCACACTTGAAGGGAGAATATAAAGGTCACTCTCTAAACTCTCTGCCAG
>CAYJDL010000326.1:0-1506 GCA_964368885.1 uncultured Desulfovibrionaceae bacterium
CTTTGTAATAGAATATTTTAGAGAGCCTGATGCAGATATTGGTTACAGAATTACCGCAATAGCCGGTTCTCCAATATATTTTAATCAATCTCTTTTAAATCTTTCTACAGGGCAACTTTTTTGCATTGCAATGATAATAGGGGGAGCAACTCTTCTTATTATAAGAGCCTTACAAACAAGCAAAAAGTAATGTATTTACTACAGTTATCATACCATTTAGGTTTTATATTGTGACATTATTACAAAAATTGTTATTTTAATGTAAAACCCTCTTGAGTTAATGTAAAAAATCCGATATTATTGTTAGGCAAGTTTTGGAGGTAAAAAATATGGCTATTTCAAAAAAAACATTTAGTGCTATTATTCTTCAGTTAGCAGTAGCATTATTCTTAATTGTATCAGGGATACTAACAGTTCAACTCGATAGTGGTTTTTTGGGGCGTCTTCAAGCAGGATTCAGTGGCAATGAAATTGCTTCAGCAGTGCACAGCTTGATGGATGGCGATTTTGCAAATGTTATTGTTGTTTTACTCGGTATTTGTGAACTTATTGCTGGTGCATTCTTATTATTAAACTTTTTTGTCGATACAGGAAAAATCACCAATCTTTTTGTTTTTATCATAATTATTGTATGGTGTGTGGTTATTGCACTCGTAGATATTCTCGGCGCTGGAGGTCTTTTAGACGGTGCTTTTGCAAGCATGGCTACTTTTTTATCATTCTTAAAGGGCTTATCATCACATCTCTTAGTACTTGGAGCATTACTCCTTGTTTGGAAAAAATAGAGAAAGATATTCTTTTGGTCCATTAGCTCAGTTGGATAGAGCGATTGCCTCCTAAGCAATAGGTCGGACGTTCGAATCGTCTATGGGCCAATCCCCTAAGAATATATTCATATTCTTATCAAAAAAAAATTAATTGCAACTATTTAAAAATCGTATCTAAAATGTAACTTTTGGCAAAAAAAATTGTTTTAAACATGCATAGTACTATTAAACTATGCATGCTATGGAGGCTATATGAAAACGGTATTAGTAGTTGACGACTCGCACATCATGCGTAACATTGTCAAAAATTCCTTTACAGCACTAAATATTCCGTGCGAATACAGGGAAGCACGAAACGGTGCAGAAGCATTACATATTGTAAGTAATGAAAAAATAGACTTAGTTCTATTGGATTGGAATATGCCAATGTTGTCTGGGTTAGATTTCCTAAAAAAAGTACGTTCGGTGCCAACACTAAAGGACTTACCAATTGTAATGATTACTAGTGAAGCTGCAAAATACAACGTAGTTGAAGCAGTTAAACATGGCATTACTGCATATCTCATTAAACCGCTTAATCAAGCAGCGTTTGTAAAGACTATTTCAGGTTTAAAATTTTAGGGAGAAACTGATGGAAAAATATGTACAACCTTTTATTGACACATGTAAAAATGTATTTGAAAGCTTTTTGAGTATGAACGCAGTTCCTCAAACGCCCTTTTTTATAGAAAAAGCAGAA
>CAYJDL010000327.1:0-1503 GCA_964368885.1 uncultured Desulfovibrionaceae bacterium
TAAGACCTCTTGTATAGATCCGCCCTCGAAGTCAAGAGATTTTTTTTGCTTTTCCGGAACGAATGCGGTCTTGTATTCGACATCAAGCTAAAGAACTTGTGTCATGATGAAATCCGCACCTTGGTTTCCAATATCTGCACACCGGCTTATTATAGCCTAGAACTCTTCCGGAATTTTCCAAAGTCGGTTCGACCAGTTAAGCATCAATTTCTCTTTCATTCGCTAAGGCGTTTCTTTTAAGAGCACGATCATCAAGCTTGCACTAACCGTCGTTAATATGAGGCGGCTGGCGCTTTGCTTGTGCTGACACCCCTAAAATTTGTGTCGGAATGCAAGCAACGTGACAGCCGCCTACATTTTCCTTTTTTCTTTTTTATGCTAATTGTGTTTTGTAATCTTCGTTACGTGCAAGTACCACATAAATTATTCGTGCGGTTTTATTAGCTTGTGCTACAGCAGCGACAAATTTGTTCCGCCTTTTTAATACTCCTTGATACCAAGATTTTCGTCTGTCATTGCCTGCCTCAGCACTAGCCCAACGGCGCCCTATGATAAGAGCACCTTGAATCAGTAAACTCCGAAGCCTACTATTGCCCCTTTTGCTTATGCCAAGCAGCAGACGTTTGCCACCTGATGAATGCTCTCTTGGTGTTAACCCAAAGCAAGCTGCAAATTGCCTTGCATTTTGATAATTCTGTGCTTTACCAACCAAGGCAACAACAAAAGTCGCAATTACTGGTCCAACTCCGGGTATTTTCAAAAGCCGCTTACAATCTTCATGTGTTTTTGCTACCGTTTCTATTTTTTTATCTATTTCTTTTACTTTACTGTCTATTTCTAAAAATTCATCGTACAATTCCAAAATAAAAGCACAAAGTTTAGCATTTTCTTGATATTTCTCATAATACATTGCTAATTCTTTACGCAAATGAGTTACACCTTTTGGAATGGTTATTCCAAATTCATATAAAATTCCACGTATTTGATTAGCAAGAGCTGTTCTATTTTTTATCAGCCTTTCACGTATTTTATGCAATGCCATCAGTAGTTGCTGTTCTTCAGTTTTTATGGGTACAAACTTTGTCGATGGGCGCCGTAAAACTTCGCATATAGCTTCCGCATCTGCAGCATCTGTTTTGTTATTTATTACAAATGGTTTTACTGTTTTTGGTGCAATCAAACGCACATCATGTCCTAATTTTGTAAGTTCACGCCCCCAATAATGAGCCCCACCACAAGCTTCCATAGCTATAATGCACTTGGGAATTTTAGCAAAAAAATTTAACACATTTTTACGATTTAACTTTCTGTTATAAATCTTTTTTCCTTCTTTAGTTGCTCCATGTACCTGAAAATTTATCTTGGCAATGTCCATACCGATGTAGTAAGCTTCTCCCATGACCCGCTCCTTATTTTAAGTGTTTATATTGTACAAACACCTTGGCACATTGATGCCGGTTAGCCAAGTGGCGTGTTGGGGCGGGTCTATCTCATCTGCACAAT
>CAYJDL010000328.1:0-1495 GCA_964368885.1 uncultured Desulfovibrionaceae bacterium
AGAGATAACATTGTGGCAGGGTCATCATTATTATCAATGTTCCCGTTTTGAATTGCATTAAACACAGAGTTGCGTAAATCTGGGTCTAAGTCTTTACGTTCTTGCACTATACGTAAACCGAGCATGGGGTCTTGGAGGGTAGCAGTAATAACTTTATCAAACCATTTAAACTCGTAAATATCTTCAGATTGTTTTTTTTCTCGCAATGTTTTTTGCCGATGTGCTAAGCTATATTCTTTAAGCTCAGGAATCATTTCTTCTGAGATATTCAAAGACTGTAGCCAATTTTTGTCACCAAGGTAAGCAGCGGCTGTGTCGTCATCAACTTCTATAAGCTTGTTACTGGCATCAGCAATGGTATTTCTGGCTTGAATGCGTGCAAACAAAGAGCGAATGTTATTTTTTATATCATTTTGGCTTTCAGCTGTTAAAAATTGTCTATTACGCTTATAAAGCTTTGCGGCATATTCCCAATCTTCAGCATCTATCCTACCTTGCAGAGCATATTTCATAGCATCATTAATATTATTAGTTTTTAATGTAGCACTTTCTTCTTTACCCAAACCTTGCAAACGAGCCAGTTCATCGGAGGCTGTCGTAATTTGCGTGTATGCACCTTGTACAAAATTGTCATCATGTAAATTAGCAGCAAGACTTGCCTTATTACTTGCAAGTATAGAGTTTTGGGTGTCTATACCATAGCTTTTTCTTTGTTCTTTTTCATGTTTCTCAGCCCAAGGACGATGTATACTATCATATTGATTTGCAAAATTATTAAAATGTTCTTGCTGCTTTTTGTTCATATTTTGACTAAGGGTGGAGCGTTCATTTTTTTCCACGTATCGTATTCAGACGCTGTATTTATACCATCCTCCCCCTTCTTTTCTTGAACGGTGGACTGCCAGCCTAGATAATCGTCTTGCAATTTGCTTGCACTTTCCTTTGCTTTGTATAAATCATAGTCATCATTAGTAGTTTCATTTGATGTACTTGTTTCGGAAAATGTGTTTGTTGTGTTAAACATAAAATGTTTCAACTCCGGAGCGAATGGAAAAATATACATAGGAAATATCCTTTAGTTTACATGGTTTTACTATAGATAGAATTGTTTTTAAGCAAAATATAAATAACTTTCTTGCTAATTGTAAGTGCAAAAAAGACAATTATGTATTTTGATAGTTTTTTACCTTACTCAATGCCTTTTCCACTTTTTTTGCTGATTTTTATTATCAAGCATATTAAAAAATGCGCTAACATCCTTCTTATAATTGTAGATATTAACAATCTTCAAGATAATGACAGAAAGAGAATTTTTTGTAAGACTGAAAAGTTTCAGGAAAAAACAAATATTTAAAATATTAGATATAGAATTATTTATTTTTTCTGTGCTTTACGACTTTTATGGGCAAAATAAGTAAGCTTACTCGGCGGCTAAATATGGATAAATTACTTGCACATAATGCAGAATCTTTTGCGTGTTTACGTCCAATTGTGG
>CAYJDL010000329.1:0-295 GCA_964368885.1 uncultured Desulfovibrionaceae bacterium
TTGCAGGTGTTATCGGTACTGCTATTGCAGCTGGTGTATTCATCGCAACATACGCAAACTAATTAATAATTATTAATTAATAATTAAGCTCGGTAGATGTTTATCTTCCGAGCTTTTTTTTTTAGAATCTCAATTTCTTGTCATCCTGAAAATCCCTGATAGAATTATTTGAAAATTCAGAGGCACAAAAAAGTTTATATAAACAAGCAATATAGTTGAATACGTAATAATTTTTTGTTATACTATGCGCATTAAAGAGAGTAAAGAAACGCCGTTAGCGCGGAATTAATAGAGG
>CAYJDL010000329.1:305-571 GCA_964368885.1 uncultured Desulfovibrionaceae bacterium
GGGACCTAACGTTGCTGGTGTTATCGGAACAGCGATAGCCGCAGGCGTCTTTATTGCCACGTATGCAAACTAAAATAATTAATAATTAACAATGTATAATTAATAATTAACAATGTATAATTAATAATTGAGCTCGGTAGATTTATAGTCTCCCGAGCTTTTTTTGTTTTAGTGGTAGATGTTAAATCGAAGATGGGATAAGAATTTTGATATTTAACAGCGATATTAAAAAATAAAAATCTTATTAATCTGCGCATATCTGCGTA
>CAYJDL010000329.1:632-1484 GCA_964368885.1 uncultured Desulfovibrionaceae bacterium
TGGTATTAAACGCTGTTTCAGACTCTCTTTCAGGGGCGAACAAAAATGGCATAGCCCCTAAAAAAGCATCAGACAATGATATGATGTCAGTACTTACTGGAGAGGAAGACCCTGTTTTAATGGGAGATTTTTTTCCAACAGCTTTGAAATTGTATGACATTATGTTAGTGCAGAATCCGACTCATCAAGGTTTAGCAACAATGACTGGTTCGCTGTACGTTATGTACGCTAATGTTTTTGTTCAAACAGATGCTGATATGCTAGGTGTTGAAGACTACCTTTTACAATCTTCTGAACACCAAAGAGCAAAGCTCCACTATTTGAGAGGAAGGGATTATGTTTTTCAAGCATTTGATTTGAGATATGAAGGTTTTTCAGATGCCCTTTTAAGTGGTGATAGCGATAGAATATCTAAGGCTGTCTCACAATTAAAAGAATCTGATGTTATGTCTGCCTACTGGCTCGGCGCCGGTTGGTTAGGTGCATTTTCTGTTGATCCAATTGATTCTACAATTCTTCCTACGCTTTCAGGGGCGGTAGCAGTACTAGAAAAGGCTGCGGAGCTTGACCCGAATTATTCAGATGGTGCTATATGGGACGTATTAACAGCATTCTATGCTGCGGCACCTGGCGATTTTGGCGGAAACTTAGAAAGAGCTTATTATACAAGTGAAGAAGCATTTAGGGTTTCCGAAGGAAAAACACCAAGTCCTTATATTACCTATGCCACTTCTTTTTGTATTCCTGAGCAGGATTATATAGGATTTGAGGAAAACTTAACAAAAGCCTTGGCAATTAATCCTGATGAAAACCCTGAGACGCGATTAGCTACTATAATTAGTCAAAAGAAAG
>CAYJDL010000330.1:0-1480 GCA_964368885.1 uncultured Desulfovibrionaceae bacterium
ACCGACTTCAATGCTGTCGGTAATCTCTTTCAATCGTTCTTTTGCCGATTGTTTCGTTTGATTTTCTGCCATAAATTATTGCTCCTTTCTGTTTTTGGGCATAGAAAAAGCACCTCGATGTTGAGGTGCTTTGATAGATAACTTTTAGTTTTGCTTTAGTAACCATATAAAATATGCAATGGTGGCGATAATACAAGATGAAAATGCTCCAATAAAAAATATTGCATATTTTACATAAACCGTATGCTCATATGTACTAAAAGGAACATACAGCAATGGAACGATTATTCCAAAGATTGAGAACAGGGTAAATATTATTACACCTAATGACATGCCTTTGGGATATTGCAAAAATTTTATCCTATTTTGTTTTTGTCGTAGTTCAAGCTCTAAGTAATCAATTTTGTTTTTAGTGTGGGCTAGATTTTGTTCTTCTAAAATTGAGTTTCCTACCACAGCATCACTTGTGATTAGATCATCTATGTCGATATTAAGACTACTAAGCATTCCAAAACTATCTTCGGAACACTTTTTCTTTTTTTGTAATTTTTCTACTCGCTTCCTAATGATTAAATATATCTCATAATCAAAATCATCTTCTTTTTTAGCATAGGAGATAGGCACTCCTTCTGAATTATATTCGTATTCATTTGCCAAATTACTCAGTAAGTTTAATGCTCTATCCCAAAATGGAAGCATATCATCATAACTTAATATAGGTCTTTCTTCTTTCCTAATTGACCCCATTACTTTTAGAGGTGTTTTTTCAAGCAATTCATCTACATTATCACGAATAAAACTCAAAGCATATTCTTTATTGGAATTATATAAGTCTTCAGTATATATCTTGTTTAAATATTCCAATTCTTCTTTTATTTCATCAATCCTACAATTAACCTCACTTTTTTCAGTGTTTATTGAAATTAATTTACTGGAAATAAAACCACCTAAAATAGCAACAATCGTAGCAGAACAAGATGCAATCGTTGTTAGCATCGGAGTCAAGTCGTATATCATAATTCACCAACCTTACTTATGTTTGAAATATAATCTAAATTATATCACATATTGTAGTTTGAATATAGACATAATCTGTGAAATATTACTTTACACCGCCTTTCTTTCCAAACTCAGCCTTGAAGTTCACAAACTGACTACCTGTATCGTCCATTACGGCAACGCAGTCATAGTTCTTGCCCGTCTTTTCGGAATAGCAGCCCTTTAGTGGTGCTTTTCCGTTTTTGAGAAGCTCTGCTACAAGTGATTTTGTGACGGTCTTTTTCTTAGCGGTGAAAAACTTGTTTTCTTTCCATATCGCAAAACCGCAAGCCTTGCTCACACAGCAAAAGCCTTTTTTGTTCTCGGTGACATTGCCACCGCAACGAGGGCATTTGCCGATACTCTCACGCTCGGAGGGAAAGAGGGTGTCCGCTCCCTTTATAACCTCATAAGTCTTTACAAGAGAAGATGTCATTTCCAC
>CAYJDL010000331.1:0-1479 GCA_964368885.1 uncultured Desulfovibrionaceae bacterium
CGTTTTCTGTAAATACCGTTAATAGAATGATGGAATTGGCAACGCTGGCAATCCAGTGAAAACGCTCTTCGTCATCACTGTGTAAAGCGTCTTCCAGAAGAACACCGTTCCTATCCATAAATGAAGCGGCGGCGGTCTCAAAGCTAATGCCGTGCTTTTTCAAATTACTCTCGGCTTTGGCTTCGTCCCATTCAAAAACACCGTGCGGTGTGAGATATTGCTTATTCATAGTGTAACTACATTTTGTTGTATGTCAATAAATGAAGCATGGGCTAAGCCTTGCTTTTCTTTCCTAACTGTTCAGCATAATGAAGTAGGTGTGTGATTTTTTGCAATGCGGACATTGTGCATTGATGTGTTTGCCTTTTGGTATTCTGAATAACTCAGAACAGAATTGACAGTAGACGATAGCATGTGGGGCATTGGTGGTTCTGTAAACACGTTGCGACAATGTCATTTTTGTTTGGGCATATGAAACGCTTGTAGCACAAGAGACATATTAATTCAGAAGCATCTTTTTCATGTATTTTTTTCACCTTTTGTGGCAAAGATTTCCCTTTTGGTAGTGAAGGGTAACTAGGTTTACTTACGCTTTGAACTTGTGGTTCACGTTCCGATTGAGTGCTGTTTTGTGCTGGTAAGTTCCTATGTAGATTTTCTATTTCATCTTTTAGCAATTTAATATTATTTAATATTTTTTTCGTACAATCACTTGTTTCTGCTTTTTTTCGTGCCTGTGATTTAGCATAAAGGAACACCACAGGAAAGCCTGGTACGAAAAATAACAATGAGTCTGCAAAATCTTGGGTTGCTACGCCTGTAATAATAGCTACTACTAAATATATTGCTGAACCAACCTTAAGTTCATAAGTCACTTTATCATATATAAAATCTTCCATGCTTTTATTTAGGCTACGTTCAGCATCTCTCTTTTTTTCTTCCAAGCACTCTATATGTAAACGTCTCTTTTTTTCTTGTGCAGATTTGATTTCAACTTCACGAAGCGAAATGAACGCCTCATGTTTTTCGCCGTATATTTTTGTGGCATTATGTTTTATGGCGTAAACGCAATCTTGTGCGCTTGCCTTGAACCACTCTTTGCCAACATTGCAATGAGCAAGGTGTCTGTGAACCTCCGCCTCAAGCCTTCGTGGATTGTCAACGTGAGCATGATACACAACTTCATAAGGAAACGGATTGCCTGTATGCCACAGTTCACGTGCTCTCAATTTCGGGTCTTTAAGGGTATAGCCCACTTTGCAAATTTCAGGCATTGCCTTATTACACATAACATATACATACCCTTTGACATCTTGCATCAAATCCCCCTTACAGAATGCCTTGTTGCTGTTTTCCCCAAGACAGCACAAGAGTTGGCACATGAAGGAAAGCTGTTATTTCCTCGTCACTCAATTTCATAACAATTTGCAATTCTTCATTTCTAACATTAGTAAGAGGGAGTCCATTGTGCGACTAAAT
>CAYJDL010000332.1:0-1472 GCA_964368885.1 uncultured Desulfovibrionaceae bacterium
TTGATGGTACCTTTTGTCAGATTAGTTGAGCTGTCCGACCTTTTCTTTCCAGAGATATTTTCCTTCAAGGAAGGTTTGCATGGGGAAACTCCTTTGGCATTGTGCCATCTTGATGGTGTTTGTTTGTATTTCCATCAAAACGGAGTTTCCCTTTTTTTGCAAAGATAATTGTACGATGAAGTCGCAATTAGCTCAAATAAATCAGCGTTTCCTGAAATCCTAGTGTAAACTATTTTACTTTACCCATAAAATCTTGTAATTCTTGGGCTTGCTGAGTTAGCTCCCTAATGGCCTCAGCGGATTGTAAAATAGCAGAAGCATTTTTATTTACAACTTCATTTATGTCACTCATGGATTGAGATATTTCATTTGAAACAGTGGTTTGTTGTCCGGCAGCAGAAGCAATAAGATGTATCATTTCAGTATTTTGAGATGTTACATCTACTATTTCTTTCAAAGATACCTCTGACTGCTGCGCTAACTTAGCAGTATGTGATATTTGCTCAACTACCTTAGTAACTTCTTGTTGATTTGAGCGGCTTGACACTTGTATTGAACGTACGCTTTCATCAACTTCCCTAGTTGCATCCATTGTTTTTTCAGCAAGTTTTCTCACTTCATCAGCTACAACCGCAAAACCTCGTCCTGCTTCGCCGGCTCTAGCTGCTTCAATGGCAGCATTTAAAGCTAAAAGGTTTGTTTGGTCTGCTATGTCAGAAATAACATTGATAATACTGCCAATGCCTTCAGATAGATTATCTAGTTTTCCCATATTATTTTTAAGATTTTCTGAAGCATCACTTAATTGTCCCATGGCTGAAGCCATTTCTATGGTAATCTTAATACCTTCATTTGCCTTTTGGCGTACGCTGTCACTTTGTTGTGCTGTATCAGCAGCATGAGAAGCAACTTCCATAACTGAACTATTCATCTCTGCCATTGCAGTAGAAGTAGATTCGATGCGTTCACGCTGAAAATTAGAGCCTTCAACAATATGTTCAGTTTGAGCTGATAACTCTTCGGCTGCTGAAGCTACTCTAATAGCAACTTCTGTGGCTTGAGATGAAAGGTCTTGTATAGCTTGAGTTTGTTTTCTAATTTCTGAAACATCAGTGAAAAATTCCATATAACCGACAGCTTTATTGCTTAAATCATAAACTGGAATGGCAAAAACGGAAATATCCATTCTTTGCCCCTTTGGATAACATGGAGTTTCGCCATCAAGACCACTACGTTTTCCTAGTGCTTGTCGTCCAAGACAGGTATTAGGATTGTCACAGCAAGGTGCATTAAAGAGGCTACCACATTTTGCGCCAACAACATTTTCGTCCTGCACCATTTTTTTTGCCGTTTTATTCATATAAAGAATTTCACAATTTGGGGTACCGGTTAAAATACCAACTGCCATGGTGTCCAAGTGCCCTGAATAGGATTTTAATAGTGTATTTACTGTTGCTGCAAGGTCTTTAAAG
>CAYJDL010000333.1:0-1469 GCA_964368885.1 uncultured Desulfovibrionaceae bacterium
TATTTTTTTGTAATGCAAACCGTGACAGCTTGATATTTGTATAGCCTATATATGGTTCATCGGCTGTATTTATTATAAAACTGGTATCTTTCAACATACCATCAAGCTCAGTATCTGTTTTGAGTGATGTAAAATAAATTGCTGTTTTTGGATGATAAGAAAAATTTTCAACGAGAAGTTTTGCCGCATCAGTTTTCTTTTCTCCGCCACATATTTCAATGGGGTAAAATGTTCTTGAGATATCACTCTCTTCAATAATGGCATTATCTATAAGTGTGAAATGTCTGAAGCCCAACATGCAGAGTTCTAAAAGAATTGTGCTGCCAATGGCACCAAGTCCAAAAATTGCAACACGGGCATCAAATATTTTTTTCTGTACTTCCAAAGCTTTATTCGGCTCTTTAACTAAATCAAGTAAAAAATATATTTGTCGCTTGTATTTGTCTACGTACTCAATAGGTAGTGGAAAATCATATAAAAAATTTTTTTGAACAATAATTCCTTCACGAATCAAAAATCTTAATAACATCTTAGACTGCATGTATAATTTTTCATTCACTTTTGATAGATATTCTTCCAAAGAGTCATTTATCAGATTCTCTAAGACTAATACAAGTTCTTCTTGACACTTTATCTTCAATCGACGTCTGTTTGATAAAAATAAAAAAAGCACATCACAGTGACCACCTACTGCATCATATAAAAATATTTCAACGCCATCTCTAAGTTCATATTTTTTATATAGCTCTTCAGGGGACATAAAAATTTCCAAGTTTTGATATGGTTAAATGTTAACAAAAAACCTACTCAAAGTGTTCCAAAGAATATTTGAGTAGGTTTTTATGAAAGTACAAAAAGCTTCAAGAATTTTAATATTGTACTTGTCCGCCCTTGACAGAAAGATACTTTTCCCACGCTTCAGCATTTTCAGTAAAATTTGCGTCTGCTGAGCAGACTCTGGTACAACAATCTGAACGACTTCCAGAACATGTAGCTGTATAAGCAACACTTTCCATACCGTCTTCATCTGACAGAACAGCAAAACCATATTCATCTAAGTTTAACTCTTCTTTTTTCTCCATACAGCTCTCCTTAATCATCAGGTTTAACTCTTCTACTAAAGAAAGCCACTCTTGTCAATATTTGATTTTTTGAGTGTAATATTTATAAGCATTATTTTTTACACAAAATACTGTTTGAGAGAAAGGTTTTCAAAATCTTAAAAAAATGTAGCACATTGCTACTTTTCAATACATATATCTATATTTTCAATAAGTGCTCTAATATCCTCCACTCGCCAAACAGTTGTTCTTGCGCTTAATTTTATAGGTGCAGGAAAACGTCCGTCCCTGCAACCTTCCCACCAAGTACTTTTGCTCACAGGGATAAGTGCCAATACTTGAGGCAAACGTAAAAAACCCGTTGGGGGTAATGGTGCGCCGATGGTTACATGCTGATGTGTCATAATA
>CAYJDL010000334.1:0-502 GCA_964368885.1 uncultured Desulfovibrionaceae bacterium
ATAAGTGCCCTTGCAGACTGTTCTGAAAAACGATTATTTAATCTGTTTGTAAAAAAATAAACAGAAGTAGAAGTTGTATGTTTAATATGAGTTTTTAGTGCAGCTAAAACCTCCACATTAGTAATATGTATTAATCGCTCTTTCGAACCCTTGCCGTAAATTAACACTTTACACTCCTTAAGACAAATGTCGCTTTTTTTAAGCGAGCATATTTCGGATATCCTCATACCTGTTGCAAATAGCAATTCCAAAAAAGCAACATTTCTAATATGCTCGATTTTTCGAAAATCGGACTTGGAATTTTGCATATCAATATAAACTTCTTTTAATAGTCTTTCTATTATATGAATTGGTATGGTTTTTGGCAATGTTTTCGGCTCTCTCATTTTAACTTTTATACGTAAAAACGGGTTTTGTTCTATCAATTCTTTTTCTAGCAAGTATGATATAAATGCTTTGAGAGAAGCAATTTTGCGCTTAGATGTTTTAGGCTTGTAATGCT
>CAYJDL010000334.1:512-1060 GCA_964368885.1 uncultured Desulfovibrionaceae bacterium
ATGTAATCATAAATTTGTACGGGAGTCAAGTCAAAATTTTGGTTTAATGTTGAATTAAATTTTACAATTTGGTGTAAATCTGTTTTGTAAGCTTTTAATGTTTTTTCAGTTAAACCTTTCTGATATTTACAGTAATCAAAATATGGATTTATGTGTTTTTTATACATTGGCAATGCCTCCTTTGTATAAATTGTAGAAAATTAAATGATTATTGTAAATACGGTTGTTTTGTGTTGTCAATTTATGGAATTGGTATTATAATTATAGACAAAGGATAATGTTGTATTATCATTTATTGAAGGAGTTATTATGCAAATTAAACCACTTACATTAAACCATTTAATAATTACTAATTCTAAATTAGTAGTATTCATTTTTACTATGATGTTTTTAGTAATTGGCTTTTTTGAAAACAATTTATTTCTTGGCGAAGGAAATCTCGGATTATTGCAACACCCTGTAATTTGGTGTTTCTTATTCATAAATTTAATTTTGCCATTTATTCTACGGCACATCACAGATAATTTTTTTGATAAAGTTGGTGGTGA
>CAYJDL010000334.1:1070-1466 GCA_964368885.1 uncultured Desulfovibrionaceae bacterium
TATAAACACAGCAGATAATCTTTTAACAACATCAAAATCAATTAATACTTTTTTTGCGTTTATCAGTGTAATAGGGTTTATATTTTTTGTTGGGAATTCGTTGCAAAACGCGAGTATTATTAATTCATTGCCTTTAGATTTTTGGGATTCATTAGATTACCATGCAAGTTACATAGTAAGCAGAATATATAAATTGTATCTATACGCAGAGTTTTTCCCAAAAACATTCAAATATGTCTTTGTTCTTTCCTATTCAATATCTTTACAAATGCAAATTGATGATAATAGAATTAATGAATATCCATTGCAAAATTATATTCAGCTAAACGAAATGTGTAATGTTGGTATAAACATCTTAATCTCTATTAATTTATCGGTAATCATTTATTCTACATT
>CAYJDL010000335.1:0-1443 GCA_964368885.1 uncultured Desulfovibrionaceae bacterium
GTTCACTTAAATCATCTATATTAATATTTGGGTTTGGATAAAAAAGAGTATGGTCAATAGATGGGCGTATAATTGGACCGTCTTTTCCGGTAATTGCTTGCAAGCAAATACGCACAGGCTCAGAAACATAAATAAAGTCCACCGGCAACTGTTGCCAAATTACTTTATCAGGCAGGGTACTTAAACCATAAGCCCAATTTTGCATATATAATATGCACCTAGCCTTTGCCTTAAGACCCAAAACAAGAGCGTTTGTCCAACCATCAGGCACAAGCCAAATATAGTTAGGTCCAAGTTCAATATCATTCCAAGCTATAATGGGCAAGCTTGTCTGCTCAAGTATTGTATCGTAACAGTTACGCTTATGACTAGCATCATAAGTAACAAATTCCACCTTGTAACCTAATGAATCAAGGTGGTGAGCTAGCTGTAAAAGTACCAACATACCCCCACTTAATCTAGGCAAGGGGGGAAGAAAAATAGCTATTGATTCTCGCATTTTGGAAATCTAATCTTTTTTTAAAACATATGCAAGTGCTAAGATAATATTTTCATGTATACATTATAAATAATTAAATATTTTTAAAAAGCTTTAATTTTTTTTGTATAATTATTTTCTAAGGAAATTTTCAAATCCTTTGTCTTTAGTTAGGGATTCTATGGAAAGTTAAATAAAACAAGGATATTAGGTGGGTTTAATAAAATCTTGACTTTGCCTATAAAAAGTGAAAGATTGTGTATTCACTTTTTTGGGATAATCAAGATTTTGATTTCAAAACTTGCATTGCCCTATGATTTTACAGGTTGTCAAGGAGTTGTATAATGATATTTAATATGCAAAAAGAAACTTTACCACGTGAAGACATTGAAGCTTTACAATTACGTCGTCTGCAAGATTTATGTCGCCGTCTTTACGCAAATGTACCATTTTATCGTAAACGCTTTGACGAAATCGGTATTACTCCTGCCGATGTACTATCTTTAAATGATATTAGATCTTTGCCTTTTACTGAAAAGCAAGATATGCGAAATCATTATCCCTATGGTCTTTTTGCGGTACCAAGAGAAAATATAGTAAGAATACATGCATCTAGCGGCACAACAGGCAAGGCTACCGTAGTTGGGTACACTCAGCGAGACCTTGAAAATTGGGCAGAATTGGCAGCACGCAGTCTTGGGTGTACTGGCGCAACTGCTAAGGACTTTGTTCATGTAGCTTATGGATATGGTCTTTTTACAGGTGGTCTTGGGCTTCATTATGGAGCAGAGCGTTTAGGCGCAACAGTCATTCCAGCTTCTGGCGGAGCGACTAAAAGACAAGTCCATTTATTAAGAGATTTTGAAGCAACTGTTCTTTGTTGTACACCTTCATACGCACTATACTTATGTGATACTGCTGAAGAGTTGGGTATTGATTTTCGTAAAATGCCTTTGCGTATTGGT
>CAYJDL010000336.1:0-1409 GCA_964368885.1 uncultured Desulfovibrionaceae bacterium
TTTTTCTAAGCTAGGAACATCCCAAGCTCTCACGGTTAGTAAAACGTAATGTAAAATAGAAAAGGCTGGATTTTGCCCAGCCTTTTCTTCATGTTTTGGATTTCCAAAATGTTCTTTTATCAGCCACTGAAAATGTGCTTTGCATCCGATAAATACCTTTGATAGTTCATTTTCTACCCTCCGATCTTCGAGTGAGTTCCAGAGGTATTTTTGCACAGGATTTAAGTTTGCCATTCTCAAAGTTTCAAAATCTGTATGACGAATATGTGCTGCTTCATGGTCTAAGTACGAGCGTATTTTTAACACAAATTCTGCATCACAAACTAAAGGTAGGGACGGAAGATGTATGGTTTTTCCATCAGTACAAGCCTTGTCACCGCTAATATTAACCCTCACTCCATATTTGTTTCCAAGTACGGAAGCCAACAACGGCAACGATGTCATAATGTCTTTTGTTTGTATTGTCATAATTTACCATAACCCCATGCTCGGTATATGTGTTACTGGTGATGTATCTGCTATAATTAATTCATCATTTTCCTTTTCTGATAATGATGTTAAAACCTCATCATTTATCATAAAACTATGTTTAAGCAATCCACCTAAAATGCTTGTATTATCAGCACCATGAATAGATTTTTGTGCATGATTTAGTAATGCATCCGTATCTCGTAATAAGCAAACAAGACCTTGTAATGTTAGAAGTTTATCGCCAAGGATGGGACCACGTTTAGGCATATGCTGTAAAGTCATATTGATAATTTCTCCAACCGGTGCTACGTGCGGTTCAACAAAGCTTAAACCTTTCAGCTTAACATATAAAGTCTTCAATGGTGACAATGCCTTATGCGTGACTTCGGTCTTACCGGCATAGACACGGTTCCAAATATCATTGGCAGTACGTGCCACTTCCCCAAAGAGAGTCTGACCAAGATTTTCAACTTCTTCGCTAAGTCCTGCATGTATCACTGCGTCTTGCTCTTGATGTTGAATTAATGGTGCAACCTTATACATTTGCCATTTGAAATCCATTCTTGCTCGCACATAATCGGGATTTACTATGGAATTTGCTATGATTGTGCCCCATTCTTGATGTTTTTCAATCCAATCCTGAATGGTTTTGTCATATTCGATAAGGAATTGCTCTTTTGCCACGACAAATTCATCTCTGATGGTTATAAGTTCACGAATTATATCTGCGGCCTTTTCCTCAGGTATTGCCCAACCAGACATAAAACGTATGCCATGTTTATCTAAATAGTTGAAAGCACGGGATTTAAGTGTTGCAAATATGCGCAAGCTTTCAGGCGGTGCAATGCGCTTACTGCCTAATGTCGCCAACTCATCGGGTGGTAATTCCACATGATTAAAGTCTTCCGGTGTTAGCTTCTTGCGTGCAGACCATAGGG
>CAYJDL010000337.1:0-1405 GCA_964368885.1 uncultured Desulfovibrionaceae bacterium
CCGCTATTATCAATGGTCAACGTGCCGTATTTACCTTCTATGCTGACAAGACCATCATCGCCTTCTGTCTTCGTTTCACCGTCATAGGTGACGGAGAAAGTATGTGTAGCATTATCGTCAAGGTCATCAATGGCAATGCTTGACGTGACTGAATTGTCTTGGAGATCAATATCACTTCCACCATTCAAAGACACAATCAAGTCCGACCCATGTTTAATGGTCATGATTGGGGCTTCGTTACTGCCTTGAATTTCGAAGTTCAAGCCTATGGTATTGCCAAGGTTTCCATATTCATCAAAGGGCACAAATTTAACGTTGAAAGGAAGTTTGTCACCTTCATCAAGTGCTTGTATACCCGAAGCGTCTTTGTCGATGGTAAGAGTATAATTATAGCCTGTTGCTGACTTAGTGATGACCAAAGCACTGTTACCATAATCTTCTCCATCTTTCAGAATGCTATTTAAGTTATAGGTAAATCTGGAGGTGGTGGCAGTGTCTGGGGGTATTTCAGAACCTTCAATCTGAAGCTCAAAGGTGAAAGTGTCCTTATCGCCATCAACAACAGTAATGCTGCCGCTGGCACTGAAGTCTCCTTTATAGGCTAAATTTTCTTGGGCTACTGTACCATTTTCATAAATGACACCGTTGCTGGCACGTCCCACACCGGCATCAATGATGATACCATCAGTTACCTTCAAGGTTGCCACAGGAGCGATATTAGTTCCGGTGACGTCAATTACCAAATCCTTGCTAACGCTTGCACCGTGCTTATCAATATAGATGATTTTGAAAACGTCTTCTTCAGTGTCACGGGTGGAGAGAGAGGCAACACGTGGGTCGTCTGCACCTGCTGCTTCATACGTAAAGTCTACATTACCATCATCGTCAATGCCATTAATTGTAAGATCACCAAATTCACCAACAAAGTCAAACTCTAAGCCATATGGTTCACCATTAATAAAGAGCATACCTCCTTCAATATCTGTATCATCAGTAATGGAAAAAGTTCCTTGCACCGTTGCATCTTCTTCGCTAGCTACTGCAACATCGAAATCATAACCTTTATCTACAGTAATAGTCATGGTTGGGGCTGCGTTACTGCCTTGTAGGAAGAGATTTAAATCAACTTTATCACTCTCAAGACCAAGCTTATCTTTCACGGAAAAATTAAGTAAATTATTATGAGTGTCGTCTTCCGACAAATTAATTCTAGCTAGATAAGTAGCATTTGGGGTAAAGGTGACATTATAGCCCTTTTCATCACCCACTGTGGCTACGGTAAATCTAAATGTGCCAATGCCGGCAATGGTAATGGTACTGCCGGAATATGTTTCGTTATTATAATGTAACTGCGGTGTCCATGTATCGTTTGTATCGTCCGAAATGGCAATAAAGGTTGTGGCTG
>CAYJDL010000338.1:0-1397 GCA_964368885.1 uncultured Desulfovibrionaceae bacterium
CAGGTATTCGTCCAGCCATTAACGTTGGTTTGTCAGTATCTCGTGTTGGTGGTGCAGCACAAATTAAAGCCATGAAGCAAGTAGCTGGTACTATGCGTTTAGACCTTGCTCAATATCGTGAACTTGCCGCTTTTGCGCAATTCGGTTCAGACCTTGACGCAGCCACTAAAGCTAAGCTTGATCGTGGTGCTCGTCTTGTTGAACTTTTAAAACAACCACAAAACGTACCAATGCCTGTTGAAGAGCAAGTGGCCTCTATGTATGCTGCAACTCGTGGTTTTATGGACGATGTGGCTGTTGAGAATATTCGTCGCTTTGAAACTGAATTACTCACTTATTTAAGAGAAGTAAAAAAAGATGCCCTTGCTACCATTAAAGAAAAGCAAGCCATTGATGCGGATGTGGAAAGTGTTTTAAAGTCAGCCATCGAGGCGTTCAAGCAAGGCTTCCAGGCATAAGGCCGGGGGTATATATGGCTTCATTAAAAGACGTTAAAATGAAAATTGTGGGGGTTGGTAAAACCAAGCAAATTACCAAGGCCATGAACATGGTGGCTTCTGCTAAGTTGCGTGGTGCCCAAACTCGCATTGAGCGTTTTCGACCTTATGCCGAAAAGTTCCAATCCATGCTTGTGGATTTGGCAGGTAAGGCCGAAGACAATGCTCATCCATTGCTGGAAACCCACGATGAAAAAAAGGTATGCACCATCATATTGGTTACTTCGGACAGAGGACTTTGCGGTAGTTTTAATGGTAATTTAATTACCAAGGCTATTAAGCTTGCCAATGAAAAGGCAAAAGAAGGCTTAAGCGTAAAGTTTATCTGCATGGGTAAAAAAGGACGAGATGCCATTTCTAAAACAGGCTACCAAATCTTACTTTCTTTTGGGGATAGGATGGGTAGTTTAGACTTTTCATTGGCCGGACAAATTGGCAATGAGGTTATTAATGGTTATCAATCCTTAGAAATGGATGAAGTTTATCTTATTTTCGGTGAATTTGTTTCTATGGCCAGACAAGTGCCCATAGTTCAAACATTACTACCCATAGCAAAGCCACAAGTTGAAACAGAAGGCGAAAATTCTGATGTTGCTTTGGCAAGTGGACAATATATTTATGAGCCGCAAGAAGAGCAGCTTTTAGCAGAATTGTTGCCACGCTATGTGAAAGTACAAATTTATCGTGGTTTACTGGATACATCGGCAAGCGAACATGCTGCAAGAATGGCGGCAATGGATAACGCCACACGAAATTGTGACGATATGACACGTTTGTTGACCCTTTTATATAATAAGACTCGTCAAGCTGCCATCACAAGTGACCTTATGGACATTGTAAGTGGTGCTGAAGCGCTAAATGGCTAACCATGGGAGCGTAATTACTATGAGTGCAAATATT
>CAYJDL010000339.1:0-1396 GCA_964368885.1 uncultured Desulfovibrionaceae bacterium
AATGGGCATTATGCCGCTGTAAATGACATTAGCTTTAGTATTGCAAGTGGAGAAATTTTTTGTCTGGTGGGTGAATCAGGATGCGGAAAAAGCCTTACAGCAAAAGCTTTATTGCGACTTACGCCCGAAAATACAAAAATAAGTGGCAAAGCCTTCTTGAATGGGGTTGATATGCTTAATCTCAATCAAAAGGAAATCCGCGCTTTTCGTGGGCAAAAGGTTGGTATGATTTTTCAAGAACCTATGACTGCTTTAAATCCTGTGTTGCGCATAGGGCATCAATTACATTTAGGCTTTGGTTTTACTCAGGCTAAAGAGCGTTGCTTAGAGCTTTTTAAGCAGGTGGGAATTTCTGCAGGGGAAAGCCGCTTTAATGATTATCCACACCAACTTAGCGGTGGAATGCGTCAGCGTGTTGTTATTGCCATGGCTTTGGCATGTAATCCCACTTTACTGCTTGCCGATGAACCGACAACCGCTCTTGATGTGACAATACAATGGCAAATTCTCCAACTTATCCAAACTCTTGCAGAGCAAGGTAATCGAGGTGTTTTGCTTATTACTCATGACCTTGGCGTTGTGGCACAAATGGCGCATAAAGTGGGTATTATGTATGCTGGGCATATGGTAGAATATGGTAGTGTTTATGATGTGCTAAAAAACCCTCTTCATCCATATACTCAAGGTCTTTTGCAGTCTTCACCTGGTAAGCATAGTATGGATCAAGCACGTTTGCCAACTATTGAAGGTACTGTTCCGCCGCCCTATGGCCTTCCTTCCGGTTGCTACTTTCACCCTCGTTGTTCTAAAGTTTGTGAAAAGTGCATGCACGAAAAGCCGCTTTTTAAAGAGGTTAATAATCATAAGGTTCGCTGTTGGTTGTTTGATTAATGGTATCGTGCATTATATAATGCTTTGTGGCTACTGCCTTTGGTCAGCAAGTAATATTTTTGGAAATGAAGTTTAGATATATTATTGATTTTATTTGGTAAAATTTTGTTGCTTAACGTAGTTTGAAAAATGGATTGCCACGAAAAAACGCTTATCATTTAACCATTAACGCAAATCCCGGAGTGTTTTTTCTCGCAATGACTTTGCGTGCCACCGCTGGTCACTGCGAGGAGAGTCGAGCCACTGTTTTTTGTTAAACACTTAACTTTGTTCGACTCGACGTGGCAGTCCATGTCTTTAAAAATCACGTTAAACAATAAATAATTACACACCTAAGAATATACTTGTTGACTAAAGACAATAACCACATAATTTTTTTAGTCGAGATGTTTTTTTGACTTATTTCCTAGTAGAAAAGTAGTAATTTCAAGAAGCTATCTAGAAAATTAAATTTCAACCTAAAGTTATAAAAAAGGCTTGACTTTTTGAATGCAAGTTATTAGTT
>CAYJDL010000340.1:0-1376 GCA_964368885.1 uncultured Desulfovibrionaceae bacterium
AAAATGCTTCTTTGGCCTGGGCATTGCATAATTCATGCAAAGTTTTCCCCTGAACAAATTACTGCTATGCGTTCAGAATATAAGGACTGTAAGGTTGTTGTGCATCCTGAATGTACTCAAGAAGTTGTTAATGCAGCAGATGGTTCCGGTTCAACTACTTACCTTATTCAAAGCGTAAAAAATAGCCCTAAGGGTAGTACGGTTATTGTTGGTACTGAAGGTAATTTGGTAGAAAGATTACGGGATGATTATGCTGAACATTGTAAGGTTGTACCCTTACGCTCGGTATATTGTGACGATATGGCAAAAATAAATTTGGAAAATTTACTCCAAACATTACAAGGTATTCAAAATGGTTCGGCAAAGCCTGTGCAAATTCCGCAAGAACAAGTCAAAGCGGCAAAGCTATCCTTAGAACGTATGCTTGAAGTTTGTGCTATGGCTGGAATTTAAAGGAATACTTATTTATTGCTATCGATTTTTTTTGGAGAAAAGATTTTAGTCCTTTATTGATTTTATTTAGGGAAGCACTGATTAAATCACTTTTCTGTAAAGAGAATGATATTTTATTTACATTTTAAAAAAGATGTATTCTTTTTCTCACTACTTTATTGCATTATATAAACAACTTAAATGGGAGTTTTTCCCAAGAAAAAAAGAATAAATCAGCTTTTTATTGGAAATTATGTAAAAAAAACGCTATTCATTTTTAAAAATTATCTATATAGTCCCTGCATATTTGATACGGAGATAATAAAAAAATGGATAAATATATTGTACTTTTTGAGGTGATACCTTCTAAGGAAGGTAAGGCAAAATATTTAGAGCTTGCTGCTATGTTAAAGCCCATGCTTGAAGGTTTTGAGGGTTTTGTCAGTATGGAACGCTTTCAAAGCTTAAAGGATGAAAACAAAATATTATCCATGAATATTTGGGAAAGTGAACAAGCCCTTAGCCGCTGGCGTAATACTGTAGAACATAGAATGAGTCAATTACAAGGTAATAAAGAGATCTTTGACAGCTATAAAATTACTGTTACACGTATGGTAGATGAATATACTAATATATAGAACTTGTCCGTAAATAACGTTCCGTGGGCAATTACTGCGTCAAAGCACATTTTTTCTCAGGATGAGTACCAAAAGACGTACACTCCCTTCGTAAAAATGCACTTTTCCTTGTGCTTGCCTCACGCTACATTTATTTACGGACAAGCTCATAGTACTATTTGGATATTATTATTTGTGGTTATTGCCTTTAGTCAGCTTATATCTTTAGGTGTATAATTATTCATTGTTTAATGCAACCTTTAAAGGCATGGACTGCCACGTCATGCCGCGCATTATCTTTTTTTTTAATTAGATAGTAGTGCGGCA
>CAYJDL010000341.1:0-1373 GCA_964368885.1 uncultured Desulfovibrionaceae bacterium
ATTAATACCTCAAGGAGTATGGGATCCAAATACAGGAGCACCTAGTACTAGTCCTGAAGATGGATATTTTTGGATAGCTAACGCTAAAGGGGAATTTGATGGTGATTTATATTATATTGGGGATTGGTGTTTATATTTACATGGCGAATGGAATTATGTAGAACAAACTTCAAAGGTAACTTCAGTGAATGGTCAAACAGGACCTGTAACATTAACTTCAGAATCAGTAGGAGCTATATCAAATACATATATAGATTATACAGCTGGACAAACAATACCACCAAATAAAGTGGTAAAAACAACAACAGATGGAAGAATACAAGGAGCAACTGTAGATAAATTAACAGAGCAATTCGAATTATTAACAAATTCTTTAGGGGATGTAGTAATAGATGCAGCAAGTATAAATACAACAACTGATGGATCTGAGGACTTAAATATTAATTTAAAATTCACTGAAACTGGATATAATAATATAAAAGCCAATACAAGCTATAAGATAAAAGATAATGATATGGAACTAGATTATAGACCTACTATTAATTTCAAAGATGGTTTAAGCGCTGTTATAAATGGGGAAGAAATTGATATTTCTTTAATTAATCCAAATGATTTAATTTATTTATATTGGAATGGTGTTGCAAATGATGAAACTATATTAAGGCAAATAAATGAATACTTTCCAAATAGAATGAATAAACCAATAATTATATATCAAACATATGGAACTAATTTTAATTCAGCGTTATTTAAAATAGTAAGTGTAATTATAGATTCCAAAACACCAGATAATGTAAGCGAATTAACATTGCGTTCTAATCATGTAAATAATGAAATATATTATACATCACCAGGATGATATTATCATGTACAATCTGCAAATATATGTATAAAATTAGAAAAAGATGGTAGTAATGAATTTAATATAATTAAAAATGTTCAATATGCGGATGTTATAAGTCAATGGTTGCCGATAGGATTAGATCGACCAGTAGTATTCATACCAACTTATGATTGCGAACCAACAAGTAAAAAGTATGTGGATGATCAAATAAAATTACACACAAGATATTCTTATTCAACAAACGTAAATATATCTGGAACAACAGTATCATTAGTAATACCAGATACTATAGAAGGTTTTACACCTAATAGATTGATAGATTTAGAATTAAATCAAGCTATAAAAGGTACTGCTGTAGAGCAAGATTTATATACTATGTCAACAATAGAAATAAATGGAACAACTTATAATTTCAATGCAAATAAATATTTTGCAAATGGAACAGAAGATATATTCCAAGCTGAAAGTTTAATAAGTGTTTATGTAGGAGAAAATAATACGTGTTATTTATCTGGAATACCATATCAAA
>CAYJDL010000342.1:0-1372 GCA_964368885.1 uncultured Desulfovibrionaceae bacterium
ATCGTTAACAGCAAACAACAATGAAGTTGTAATAAAAGATTATTGTGTAATACATTGTAGGAAGATTTAAAAAGTATAACCTGTATTTCAAAGCGAATATAGAAAATTCTTATTCACCAAGGTGATACATCAACAATAGTTTTTGTATGGACGGCTTAAACCTACATTAATTTGAATATAAGCAGTGACTTATATTGCATTAACTAAGCATTAACCAGTTAGTATTTAAAGACATTTAAAGTTTTGACATATGGCGTTATGTAAACTTTTAAGTGATTCTTGTATGTAAGGTGTGGACTTTAAATAAATTTTCACGTCTTATAAAAAACTGATTAGCTTGAAACTCATTATAAAAAACGCCTATTTCTCGGCTATTCACGAGGCTAAAATTCATTATTAAGCTTGCCCTGTATTACTCCCGTCGCTACCCCATATGTCCTATATTACCATCATGAAAAGCCTTCATTCTCAGAAGTGAATATATTACAGAATTTAAGTAATATACTAATACTAAGCACTATTATATACTCCTAAAGTAACCTACAACGTCCTATTCCATTACCCGACGTTATTTAGCAACATTTTAATCAGAAAAGGAATTATTTATGACTACGAAAGACGGTCTATCCTTTGAAGTTACACAAGTACCTTCAAACAATAACAATTACACTGCTATCGTTCAGGCTACCCAAAACATACACGGCACAACCATCACAGACTTTGCTATTGCAGATTCTACCGACACAGGAAATCAAGTGCCAAAAATAATTTTAGAACATGCACGCACTAAAGCTAAAAATAGGATAGAAAACCTAAATTCTGATGCCGCATCAAATCCCCAACAACAGATGCCATATCCGACGCATTCACCTGCGGAAGGTACACAATCTCATGCACAAAACCAGTCATCACAGAATACGACTCCACAGAATGCATCAGATAGGAACTATAAGCACAGTCATAACAAACCTGCATCCAACAAACAACTAGAAGCATTAGAAGACATTGCTGCTCGACGTGGAACCACATTAAGCACCGCTGCAGAAACAATAGTAAATAAGCCTTCTCAAGATCTGAGTAGTTATGATGCAGATTTACTGTTCAAACACTTTAAAGCTAATTCATAAGCTAGAGGTGTAACATGGATAATTTTTGGTTGAGTAACTCCACTCACGATATTAACCAGACAAACACTACCCATGCGATAGGTTCAACACAATTCTTTCAAGCAATAGAACAAGCACTTCCCCCTGTTTTCAGCAGACAAATAGCTTCGCAAGTCTTAGGTAATATAATTGCACCTAAAACCTTTGCAAATCTTGATTCCCTCGGACAAGGACCGCCTAGGGTGCATATAGGTTCTAAGGTTGGC
>CAYJDL010000343.1:0-1370 GCA_964368885.1 uncultured Desulfovibrionaceae bacterium
GAGCAAAAAAGAAAGCGGCGAAATTACGCTTGCTTCTGAAGTGTTCGAAGTGGAGGTAAGGCCTGAAATCCTTAACCTCGTGGTGCGTGCGCAGCTTGCGGCCAAGAGAGCCGGCACTCACGCTACAAAAACCAGAGCTTTCGTTTCTGGTGGCGGTGCCAAGCCTTGGAAACAAAAAGGAACCGGACGCGCTCGCGCAGGTTCTAACCGTTCACCTATATGGCGTGGCGGTGGTGTGACCTTTGGTCCACAACCTCGTGATTATAGCTTTAAGGTGAATGCCAAGGTTCGCGCTCTGGCTTTGAAGATGGCTTTATCATCTCGTTTGGCTAATTCTAGCTTAATGGTTGTAAAGAACATAGAGTTGCCACAAGTTAAAACTAAGCTTTTTTCCAAGGTTGCAAGTGACCTTGGTTTACAAAAAGCATTAATTGTTGCTCCGGAAAATGGTTCTGGGCAAAATGATACCCTTATCCTGTCTGCACGTAACATACAGGGCATTAGCGTAACCACTCCAAAGAATTTAAGTGTTTACGAAATCTTAAAGCATAAACAACTTGTGCTTTTAGAAGATGCTGTAAAAGATGTGCAAGCTCGTTTTCAAAAGTAGGGGAAACGAATATGGAATTTACAAAAATTCTTTTAAAGCCCCTAGTCACTGAAAAGACTACTTTTTTACAAGAAGGGGCCGAGCAAGTGACCTTTTTGGTTCATCCAAAAGCTAATAAAATTGAAATCAAGAAGGCAGTGGAAAAGGCATTTGAAGTTCAAGTTGCGGCTGTAAACGTAGTTGTAAAAGCTGCGTCAGACAGAAAACGTCAAGGTCGTGTTATTGGACGTAAATCTGGATATAAAAAGGCTTATGTCACATTATATCCGGGTCAAAAAATTGAGTTTTTCGAGGGAGTATAGAAAATGGCAGTTCGTAAGTTAAAACCGACTTCTGCCGGTCGCCGCTTCCAAATGGTTTCTGATTTTGCAGAAATTACCAGAAGCACCTCGGAGAAGTCATTAACAGTTGGTCTTAATAAAAAGGCCGGACGCAACCATCATGGTCGTGTGACCAGCCGTCGTCGTGGCGGTGGTGTAAAGCGTGCATACCGTATTATTGATTTTAAACGCAATAAGTTTGGTATAGAAGCTAAGGTTGCTCATATTGAATATGACCCAAATCGTTCGGCACGCATTGCACTTTTGCACTTTGTCGATGGCGAAAAGCGTTATATTTTAGCCCCTGTAGGTATTAAGCAAGGCGATGTATTGCTTTGTGGCGAAGGCGCAGATATAAAGCCCGGTAATGCTATGAAAATGGCAAAAATTCCCGTAGGTACTATAATTCATAATATTGAATTATATCCTGGTAAGGGCGG
>CAYJDL010000344.1:0-1369 GCA_964368885.1 uncultured Desulfovibrionaceae bacterium
TTCAATATGTGTTATTTTATAATAATGACTTATTAATATATTATTAATATATTGTAATTCACCTTTGCAAAGATAAATTTTATTATCTACTTTCTCTAATAAATCTTCATGCCATAAGAATAAGTTATCTTCAAGAATATATTGATCATTCTCTTTTATATAATGCGTTACCTTAAACTCTTTACCTAAAAACTCTTTCATTCCCACATCATATACTTTGGGAAAAATTTCAATCTCATATTTTATTTTAACTTTATCTCCAATTTCAAACATTTTTTTCACCTTTCTTTTTGTTTTTCAATTCATTGTAATACAGTATTTCATCTTCTGTTAAAGCAGATTCCTTAGCTTCTTCTGTTTTACAAAACTGTTCATAATTCTTAATTTTTCCTTTTTCTTTAGCTAATTCTTTAATATTTAATTTAATGGGTCTAACAGAATTTCTTCTTTCCATATATGTTTGTATATGGTTACTTACTTCATTCATCTCAGAATTATCAATAACACATTCAAAGTTTGCTTTAAATGTAATGCAAGCTTTATCCTCCTCATAATGCATCTCAAATATATCATTATAGCATTCCATATTCAATAATAATATTAATTCTTCTTTACTTATCATCTTATTTATCTCCTTCTTTATATAAGTTACATATATATCCACCTTCTAAATCTAAATTCTCTTCTCTAGCTATTTGCTCTAATTGAGTAAATATTGGTGCTCCTTTAAATCTTTTATATTTAATTAAATATCTTATTATTAAATTTTTAGCATCATTCTTAGTTATACCTTTATGTTTTTTATAAGCGTTAATTAAGGGTATATCAGCTTCATTAATCTGCTGATTCATTAAATCTTTTTCATATTCTAAATATCTAATATATGTTTCACTTAATTTAGTAAAATCAATATCTTTATTTTTTAGTTTGTTGAAAAATAAATCTTCCAAAGAATTATAGTATTCTTGATTTTCATTTTCTATTAATATTAACATATTTTAATCTATTCCCTTCAATATATGTTCATAACAATTTGAACATATTAATTTTTCAGTATTACTATCTCTATACATCATAGAAACCCATTCTCTATTCCATTTTCCTTTTTCTTCACATAAATAACAACTTCCTTGACCATTTCCTTCTGCGGGTTTATATTTTGATTTTATCTTATTCAATTCTCTTTTTCCTAACATAAGAATTTGCTTTAATTCCTTTTTATCTATTTCTATTATTTTTGTATCTAAATTCTCATTTATATAATTTGATATAGTTTCTATTAAAATTTTATTTTCATTTTCTATTATATTGTTTGTGATTTCTATTCCCTCTTTTTCAAACATTATTTTTATCCCCACTCTCATTATTT
>CAYJDL010000345.1:0-1367 GCA_964368885.1 uncultured Desulfovibrionaceae bacterium
ATTTTTAATTATGAAATCTTTTGAAGAAGGCAAACCTTGTACAGCCTTATCTGATCTTATAGTAAATTGTACCTCATTATCCTTTATTAAAATATCACCAATAGTTAATGTTCGCTGATTAGCACTAGAATCTATTTCACATTTAAAAGAATGTATTACTAAATTTGGATCTATAATACAATCACTTTGCATTTCTTGCATCGTTGATTTAGCTATAACTACTTCAAATTCTATCTTCTCACCTAATTGAGTAAAATCATTAACATTTAAAGTAAAATGTTTTTCTTTACAACCTCTACTTATATAAAAATATTCAGAAGCTCCTTTTGGTGCTGGAGCATCGGTCATATCTCTTGAGAATTGTATTCCTGTCATTGCTGATACTCTTCCTATCGTTCTCCAAGAAAATTCCTCACTGCAGCTAACTAAACTTAGATCCAAGTCTACACGTTTATCAGATAAATTAAACCAATTTATTCCTATAATTAAGTCTTCTTTATTCATAGTAATAGTTGAACCTATTGGTATATTTTGTACAAATTGCTTCTCTGAAGTAGGAGCTGTATATTTTATATCTTTTGGAATATAAAATATTTTTTTATCTAAATTTACATTTATTTTTTTCATAAATATATTAATTATATTGTGATATAGATTTAAAAATAACTCTAATTGCTCTTAACTTACTTTTACTTACAAAAGTTTTTCCATTTCTTATTTTAAATACATTATTAGTATATTTCCATTTTACAATATATCTTATATAATTTAAAATACCAATTAACTGATAGTTGTTTAAATCTTCAATTTCTTTTAATAACTTAGGTAAATTAGTTTCATACGTTTTATTATCATTACAAATATATCTTAAATTTTTATACAATTTAGCTTTTTTGGGTTTATGATATTTTTTACTTAATTTTGATATTCTATTTATCATCTTATTCATTAAATTTTGTATGTATTCATGTTTATTTTCAACCTTAAAAGCTAAAAATAAAGGTTTATATCTTAAAAATATTTCAGCTAGATTATCTAAGTTGTATAATTGTTCATATTTTTTAAATGCGTTATAAGCTGTATTATATAATTCTTCTGTTTGCATAGCTGTTTTTATTTTTTCAATTAGATTTTTACTTTTAATTATTAAAGTTTCATTTGTTATATCGAAAATTAAAATTTTAAAAAATAAATCAGCATCACTTGGTATTTGACATGTTTCACTATATATGAATAATAAAAATTCTCTATTTTTAATTTCTTTTATTCTTTCCGAAGGTATGTAATTGCTTAGAATTTTTAAATTATTAAGAGTATAAGATGATAATGCAATTCCACTATTTAATAAATTCATCATTTTCTCTAAT
>CAYJDL010000346.1:0-1359 GCA_964368885.1 uncultured Desulfovibrionaceae bacterium
AAAGCGTGGCATCTCCCAACAAATAGTGGATGCTTTCAAGGTGGGCATGATGCAGCACCAGCAAAAGGGCGACGTTATTGTTTTCCCCTATCTGCGTGAAGGTGAATTGACGTTTACCAAGTATCGCCCATTGACCGACAAGGGCGGCATGTGGACGGCAAAGGACGCTGAGCCTTGCTTGTTTGGCTGGCAGATTATGCCGGAGGATGCGCGAAGTGTGGTGATAGTCGAGGGAGAAATAGACGCGCTGGCAATGTTGCAAGGTGGGTTCTATGCGCTATCTGTTCCCCGTGGTGGGGGTGATGGTGCAAAGCAAGATTGCTGGATAGACTCCGATTGGGAACGGTTGCAACTCTTTGACCATGTATTTTTAGCTTTGGACAATGACGAACAAGGGCAAAAGGCAAGCGAGCACATAGCACAACGCCTTGGGAGGCATCGTTGCTGGATAGTTGACTTTGGGCAGTGCAAAGACGCTAACGAGTTTCTTTTAGCCGGTGGTGACTTCAAGGCTTTATTTGCTAACGCGACAAGCTGTGACCCGTCTGAGCTGAAATCTGCAAAAGACTTTATCGAGCAAGTCATTGACTACTACGCTGACGAGGAAAAGCAAGAGAACGGAATCAAACTCCCTTGGGCGCGTGATTATAAAAACTTCCTTATCAGACCTGCCGAAGTGACCATATGGGGCGGCTACAACGGACACGGTAAATCACAAGTGCTTGGTCATGTGGCTATGGATACAATCAAGCAAGGTGCGCGGTGGTGTATCGCTTCTATGGAGTTTCCTGCATATAAGCTGCTTGCTCGCATGTTTCGCCAATGTTCCGGCGTATCACAACCACGACCAGACGTATGCCGTAATCAAATAGCAAACTATGTGGACGGGAATTTGTTTTTATTCAACGTGCAAGGAAGAGCTAAAGGCGAAAAAATACTTGAGGTCTTTGAATATGCACACCGTCGCTACGGATGCACACAGTTTATTATTGACTCACTTGCAAAGTGTGGATTTGGTGAGGATGACTACAATGGTCAAAAGGCTTTTGTGGAAACTTGCACAGAATTTGCAATGAAGTTTAACGTCCACGTGCATATCGTGTGCCATTTGCGCAAAGACAAAGATGGCTGATAACGTCATGATGATATGGCGCAATAAAAAAAAAGAAGAAGAACTTTCAGACACAAAGAACTGGCAGCCATCAAAAAAGGAAGAACTTACTAAAAAACCATGTGCAATGTTAATTTGTGCCAAGCAAAGAAACGGAGAATGGGAAGGCAAGTTTAAACTGTGGTTTGATAAGGCCAGTTTGCAATACAAAGAAACTAACGATTTTCAAGCAAGGGAGATGTGGTGAT
>CAYJDL010000347.1:0-1356 GCA_964368885.1 uncultured Desulfovibrionaceae bacterium
ATCATTATGTTTAACATCCACTTGGTAATTCAGGAAAACAGCTTCCTGTCTATACCATTTAACTAATAAAGAAGCTATATCATTTATTTTTTGATAATTACTCATTGAAAACATGTTATTTTAATCCTTTCATTATGTCTTTTAAACTATCTACTAAATTTCTCAAACCTTCATTATTTTCTATTTCTTTATCAGGATCTTTAGAGAATCTATCTAAACCTTCCTTTAATTTATCAGCTCCAATTCTTGTATCACTATTTTTAGCTAAATTAATAAAAGTTTCTTTATCGCATTCATCAGGTACTTTAAACTCAATAGAAGAATAAACATTATCATAAGAACAATCATAATCGGTTATATAATATTTATGCTTTTTTAATTTATCATACATATGTTGATAAGTAGATCTATTTCCACCACCACATTTTGTGAATACAATTATTCGATCACCCTCTTTAGATAAATAACAATCTCTGAAACGATCGAAATCAGATTCCTTTAGTTTTAGAACACCTAAAAGTATTATGTGTAACTCTTTATCTAATTTACACCCTGTTATTGTTTCATACATACTTTTTTGACAATATATTATATTTTCCATTTTATTTCTCCTTTTTCTCAATTCTATCAAATCCAAAACCTTCAGCTAAAGTTTCTTTTATATTTAACTCTTTCATTTCTGGAATTTCTATTGTTTTATATTCATTTTCCTGTTTATTTTCTAAATGTTTAGCTATTGTTTTTAAACTTGTTGAAATACTTTTTAATGTATTTAACATTTCATTATCATATCTCGATAACATATTCTAATCTCCTTTTTTAATCATAATCTCTTTTTAGTAAATCACTTATTTCATTAAGAATTGATTCTTGACTATAATATTGTTTTATATTTTTAAATTCATTAACATTACTTAATATACCACTAACACTTCTACCTCTATTACCTGTATATTCTGAAATACTATAATATTGACCTTCATAGAATAAGTCAATTCTTCCTAAATTAGTTTTTTCATCTTTTGAAAAATTATATCTAATCTTACATTGTTTTAAATATTTTTGTATTTTACTTAAGCTACTCATTTATAAATTATACCCCCTTCTTTATTATATTGAATACTTTTGAAAAATCTAAATAATTGTACATAAAATGTTTAGTAAATAGCTCTTTAAAAGTATACTTAAATCTGTGTTTTTCATCAAACACAATTTCTATATATGTTTTATCATTTATTTTCTTATCTTTATAATCTTGTATTATTTCTATTATATCTTTCATTTATTATTCTTCTTTATTTGTTATACCATAGTACATAAGGATATTTTTCCATAAATTCTAACGCTTCACTTAAT
>CAYJDL010000348.1:0-390 GCA_964368885.1 uncultured Desulfovibrionaceae bacterium
ATTCTAAGCTAGATACTACGATTAATGGTAAAGAAGTTGTAATAGATAAAAATATATTATCTTTTAGTTTTAAAAGTTTAACTAAAAAGAATAAAAGAGAATTAATACAAACTATGATTAAAAGTTTTGAAGTCCATAGAAATGATGACAAAGAAATTACAGTTAGTAATGTGCAATTTACAGAAGAAATAGTAAGTAAAAATCATATTAATCATCTGAATTATTTGCAAAGCTTAATATATGATAGTTTTAATTTGAAATATGAAAAACCAATATTAAGTAGTGAAGAACTAGAAACAATTAAAGAAAATAGTGATGTGTATTCTTTAATTGAAATGAAGAAAACAAAATCAAAAGAAGAATTTGATAAGTTTATTTTAGAAATACAGG
>CAYJDL010000348.1:465-1343 GCA_964368885.1 uncultured Desulfovibrionaceae bacterium
TGGGAAATTAGTTGATAGTTTTCTAATAGTAGGAAAAAAATAGGAAGGAAATGATAAAAATGAAAATAGAGTATATAAAAAGCGGAGATTATTTTATACCTGATTTAGAAGTTAAAAAAGAAGATATTGAAATAAATTATTATGGAAGAATGAGATTAGAGTATTTGAAAAATATTAATAGACTAAAATATGAGATTCTTTTTTTAGACAGTAAATTAGAAAAACATTTAGCAGAGGTAAGCAAAAAAGCAGTAGAATATTATGAAAGAGTTTTTAATGAATTTGTTAAAAATGATTGTGATTTAACAGAAGAATTAAAAGAAAGAAATCAATTATTATGGGTTGGTAAAATGAATTATTATAAAAATATATCAAGAGAACTTACATTAAAAGAGATTGTGTATTTAGAAGAATAATATTGTTTTTTCAGTTAGTAGAAAATAGATAAAGAAAGTTTGAAAAGTAGTTATAAAGTACTAGAAATAAAGTAAATGTTAAAGAATATTAACTATCAATTTTGAATGGTATTACTTTAAAATACCTATCAAAAAATAACTATAATGAGATATATGAAATATGAAGATACATCTAAATATTTAATAGATTCAGAAACAGGAGAGCTATTAGATACATTTAAAAATGGAGATAAAATCAAAAAAGTAAGCAAAGAACAAATAGATTATTTAAATTCGACTATTGTAATTAATGAAAATATGAATTGGAATAAAGCAATTAATAGAAGTTTTACAATACTTGCAACAGAAGATTTAACAAAAGTAGAATGTGCAATACTATTTGTTTTAATGGCTCATAATGGTTGGAATAAATATAGCTGTTATGCTATTAAATTAAAAAATAGAAGTTTTTTTAGATATTTA
>CAYJDL010000349.1:0-1332 GCA_964368885.1 uncultured Desulfovibrionaceae bacterium
ATTTTTAAGCCCACCGCAAGCTTCCTTGGTTCTTGTTTCAATATCTGCTAAAATTTGAGCAAAGTTTGTATCTTGTAAAGCCTTTGCCTTTAGCTCATAAATGGTCATGCTTTGTTCATTAAAGCATAGACTGTCAGCATATTTTGTATAGGCTTTATGGATGGTTAGCTCAACACAGCCAACCCTATCTTGCTCAGCGGTTCCTATGGCAATGGTTGCTCCATCACGTGCAAAAATAATGGAATTAGAACTTACGCCGGCTTCTACAGCCCATGCGAAATAAAGGTCATCCAATTCTTGGGCGTTTGGCTTGCGTGCGGTAACGCTAAGACCGTCCTTGCTTGTGGCACTTGCCGGAAGGAAATCACATGCGCACGTAATTGCATTGACAAAAGATTTTTGAATAATAAGCCCACCATCGCAAAGGCTTTTAATATCTAAAAATGATGATTTACTTAACTCATCAAGCTTGGCTAAGCCCGGTAACTCTATAATGCGCAAGTTCTTTCTGGTTTTGAGCAAATCTAGTACACCTGAAGCATAAGATGGTGCGGCTACAACTTCAAAGTAGTTTTCACTTATTAAAGTGGCACTTCGTATGTCTAACTCTCGATTAACAACAATGGCACCACCAAAAGCCGCAATGCGATCAGCCCAAAAGGCCTTTTCTACCGCATCGCCAAGCTCTTGGCGTGACCAAGCCGCACCGCATGGATTGTTATGCTTTAAAATAATAGCGGCAGGGTATTCGGTTAAGTACTGTAATATATTGGCACCATTGTCTACATCGGTTAGATTGGTTTTTCCGGGATGTTTGCCGGCTTGAAGCATGTTTTTTTCAGTAATTGAGGATACTAAACCATGTTCAGGTCCACGCCAAGTAAAGTCGCCACAGCTTAAATTACCTTCAACCATTTGATAAAGTGCTGCGGGCTGATCAGGATTTTCACCATAACGCAAACCCTTTTCTTCATTATCAATATTCCAAGTACGCTTTTTATATACCAAGGTTTGTGTTCCTAAGGTAATAGTCATATCTTCAGGGAATGCATCCTTTTGAATTGACTTGTACATGTTTTTCAAATCGCTCATAATATCCTCTTAAAATTACATCAGTTAACTTCTATAAGGTGACATGTCCCTTAAACGCTGCACAATTGGGGGCAATTTTTCTATAATAAACTTCACTTCCTCTTCGGTATTATAACGAGAAAGGGAAAAGCGTATGGAACCATGAGCATAGGTAAAAGGAATACCCATAGCCCTTAGAACATGCGAAGGCTCCAGGCTTCCGGCGGTACCCGCCGACCCCGCGCTTGCACAAATGACAAC
>CAYJDL010000350.1:0-1327 GCA_964368885.1 uncultured Desulfovibrionaceae bacterium
TTGGAATCATTAGATAATCATAATGAATTACTATATGATATAAAATTAAGTTCAAAGAAGAATTCGTTATTAGCTCTTATCATTTATTACTATTAAGAGGGGATTTATACACATGAAATTTAAAGATATACAATTTGAGATAAAAGAAAATTATTACAATAAAACAGAAGTACAAGCGGATGGTATTACACATAAAATAGATACTGAAACCAAATATAAAATGTATCAATTCGGCATGGCTAAGAACTATATGCAAGTTAATAATAAAGAAGATATGTTAAATCAACTTATAAATGATTTAGATGAATTTAAAGAATTTTTAATGAGGTTAAAAGAGAGTGAGATAGAAAATGAAAGATGAAATAGTAATTTGCGCTTGTGGTGAAAAAGAATATAATGATAAAATGATATGGAACAATGGAATTGAGTGGTGTAGGAAATGTACTTATAAAAGATGGGAGGCAGAAACTTACTCTAAAGCTAAATATCGTGAAGAATTAGATGCAGCTATGCAAGATAGGGAACCTAATTATAATAACATTGAGTATTGGAAAGCAAATAAACATAATAAAATATTTCCTGAATATTAAGTAAATAATATAAAAAAAATAAATTTTTTTCTTAAAATAACTTTACAATTTTTTAAAAGTATTATATAATTCAAAAAAGAAAAATAAGGAGTAACAATAATGAATACAATAAAAGAACAAAAACAGCATATAAACGAAATAATGCAAGAACATAGTAGAATAATTAAAACAATAAGTGAACATGATGAAAAACATAAAAAAACAATGATAAAATATACAATTATCCTAACAATACAATTAATCACTTTTTTAATGGTTATACTGAATTTAGTATTCAATTTCAAAATACCTAATTTCAATATAATAGCTATTATAATATTAAGTGTTACACTTATTCTTACTTGTATAACTCATGTATATCATATAAAAAGTATGAAAAATTATAAAAGATAATTATTTAAAACGTCAACTTAACTTATTAGGAAAAGTATCATTTAATTAGTAAATGAAATGTTAGTTCGATTCTAACAGTTGACAAAATTTATAATTTAGGAGGTATTACAATGAGTAATACAAATCAAAAACCCAGAAACGCTGGGAAATCGTGGTCAGAAGACCATATCAGAATAGTGGCAGCTTATCCACCAACTTGGGATAATGCTAATATGTTAGCACTTAGGTTAGGTAGAACTAGTCATGCTGTGCAATATTTATGGTGTAAACTTTATACCAATACTACATGCCTAAAGCAAGAAGCTAAAACAGAAAATAAAGGTGATGGGCAATATACTAAAATC
>CAYJDL010000351.1:0-1317 GCA_964368885.1 uncultured Desulfovibrionaceae bacterium
ATGAGAGATGAATTTCTTAATGGAGAACTGTTTGGCAACATGTATGAGGCTGAAGTTTTAACAAAAAGATGGGTGAAATATTATAATGAGATCAGACCTCATAGTAGCCTTGGAGGAAGAGCTCCAGCACCGCAAACAATTATCCCTTTTACAGCTTGAGGAAGTTTACTGCTGTTTTTTCAAAGTGTCAATGGTAAATGTACGGCTACGCCGCCCTTGACACTTCCAAAAAATCAGCAGTGCAAGATAATCAAGCCGTATAAGAGAAAATGCATTTTAAGTGAGATTTACTAACATTAATTTTGGACTATAAAACGGGGGCATTTCAATAGACTTGAAATATTCAGATGGTTCTGCGCAGCATAATGTTAATAAAACATTTAGTTACAAATGGGAATATCGCATTGTGGGTAATGGCATTTCAGTCAATTCTACTGCTGTAAATACGCGTTATGAAAATTCCTATTTTATTGACACATATAACTATAGCACGTATCAATAAAGCTTGATGTCCGTGCAAACACGGAATGGAGAGGATTAAGTATATGAAAAAACTGTGGGAGAAAATCAAAACACCGCAGACAATAACGATAAAGCTCAAGTTTCTGAACAAATTTGCGATGACACTGTTGATATCTGTGATTTTGATTGTTACACTCGCATATAAGACTCTCTCACCAATTGTGACCGAACATCTAAATGCAACGCGTACTGCTGACCTACTAGCAAAGGTGCATGAACTCTCATATATTTCTGTCGCAAGATATGACGACCAGGGTGTACAGCAGGATGAGTCGTTCGGGCTTGCTAAATATATGGCAGAATATCAGGGCACCACACCTCACACCTCGTTTAAAGAGATTGAGGTGGAACTATCTGATCACTTTTTTATAGTTAATAGGAGCGAGGCGTTTACCATCGAGTTTTTCGGTTATGAGTCCGATGAGGTACTTCTATCGTTCACGCATTATCGTGTCGAGCATGACGAGGTAAATCGGATACCATCTGGCTTTAAGAGCTGCCTCATCGAATATATCGTTGATTATGATCTTGAAGAACGCGAATATACGCAGAGTGAAGAAGTAAAAATGCATGCTGTAGAAGTTAATGACCTGCCTTTATTTGAGATGTATGACGGTAGGTTATACGAAGATTACGTGTATTTTGTACTGGTCAACGGCATTCCGTACGAGCTCCCTCAAGATTTTTTGCAGCATTTGCATTACCTGATATTCGAGAAATATTACTTAGCTTATTACAAGTGACAAAGGCACAGCAGGCATGCAGGAAGAGTGTTGTCACTCTCCTTGCATGTCT
>CAYJDL010000352.1:0-1294 GCA_964368885.1 uncultured Desulfovibrionaceae bacterium
ATCAATCTTTAATATATAGGCTGTGGCAGACCAAAGACGGGAGGCCCGAAATATGACGAATTTCGGGCCGGTCTGAAAACAGCTATAAAATAAAGTATCTAACCCACGGCAGTAATAAGATTGAACATAAAAATCGTCACATGTTCAATCAGAGGGTACTAAGTATTAGGCGTGTACTCCCCCAAGTCAATATTTTACTTGGGCGAGGGAAGGTCCTAAAAACATTCACCCTCAATTTCTTTTAAAGCTAAGCGAGCAGCTTCTTGTTCAGCACGCTTAAGACTTTGCCCTTTGGCCGTAAACATACGCCCATCAGGCAAGGCAAGTCGTACATCATAAATCTTAGCGTGCTCTGGCCCAAAGCTACCTTGCAAACTATAAATTGGGCGATCTTTATGCAAGCGTTGCATGGCTTCTTGCAATTGAGTTTTATAATCTTTACGGAGATTTAAATCAACTTGCATAGGCCAATGTTCTGAAAAAATATGTGCTACTACAGCATAAGCGGCCACATAGCCACCATCTTCAAATACTGCTCCAAGCACTGCTTCAAGAGCATCGCTAAGAACGGTATTTCTATGCCTACCTCCTTGGTTTTCTTCACCTTTTCCAAGGCGCAAGTATTTGTCTATACCAAGTTCTCTGGCTAAAGAAGCAAGACTCTTAGCCGAAACAAGAGCAGAGCGCATGCGGGTTAAATCCCCTTCTCGAACTGTTGGAAATCTTGTAAACAAAGTCCAAGATACACAAAGCTCAAGTACAGCATCACCTAAAAATTCTTGTCTTTCGTTATGATTATCAGACTTTTTGCTTTCATTAGCCCATGAGCTATGCGTAAGTGCTATATCTAAATAGTTACTATTCTTGAAAGAATATCCAAGTTTTTTTTGCAGTTCTAAATATCCTTCCATACTTCCCCCTCAAAATACGCGCTTGCAAGTTGTTTTGCATTTGTTTTATTATCTAAGGCTATTCGATTTCATTTTTATATAATTTTTTTTTATATTGCAAGTACTTTTTTATGAAATTCATTATAGGAAATTATTATGCACGTCATCACGGTTTTACATAACCTCTAAATCATGCTATAATTTGTCTCAAAAATTAATGTTAAATAGGTTAGCTTCTAATATTCTTGAAAATATCAACGAACTTAAACAAAGCAAAATCACATAAGAAAACTTCACAAGTCGCTAATTTAAATCTTGACATTTATTTTGAGACAGCATAAATAAATCTTGCGCGTCCATAGCTCAGTTGGACAGAGCAGGAGCCTTCTAAGCTCTTGGTCGGG
>CAYJDL010000353.1:0-1288 GCA_964368885.1 uncultured Desulfovibrionaceae bacterium
ACTGCCACGTCATGCCGCGCATTATCTTTTTTTTTAATTAGATAGTAGTGCGGCATTTCCTCGCAGTGACTTACGGTGGGACGCAGAGTCATTGCGAGAAAAAACGCTCCGATTTTTTTAAACAACGAAATTGAAAGCGTTTTTTCGTGGCAGCGACCCAAAGGGCGGCGAAGCCGTTTGCGTTAGACGAGTCTTCGAGTCTTACGCAAATCGACAGCAACGCATCCATCTTAAAATTTACGTTTAAAACCAGAACTTTCTTAGATTAGATTTTCGTGCTGAGCTAAGGCAAAAGCCACATTATTATTTCAAATTAAGAGCAAATTATGGCAAAACACATACCTAAAGATGTAGATCTTTCTTTTTCCTTTTCCACTATATTAAAGCTTACTTTCCCACAAATTATGGTAATGTTTTTCTTTTTTGGAATAGGAATTTGTGATGTTTGGACAGCTGGCAAGCTTGGTAATGATATTCAAGCTGCCTTTGGAACTGCAACTCAAGCCAATATGTTTTTGCAGATAATTGCTATGGCCATGGGCGGCGGCGCAATGGCGGCTATAAGTCAAGCCATTGGAGCTAAGCGTGTGCTAAGAGCAATACGCTATGTGGCCTTGGTAATTGTTGCTACATTTATTTTTGGTATTATTATAGCATTATTAGCTTTTATTTTCAACGATGCTTTTTTCGCTTTTTTACAAACGCCTGATAAAATTTTAGGTGACACTCTTTCATATTGGAATGTTGTGTTAATAACTCTTCCATTTGGTTATCTTTTTTCAACAACTACCACTTTGTTTAGAGCCACAAGGCAAGTAATTCCTCCTGTTTTTGTTGCCCTTGTTATGGCAATAGGTAATATAATAGGTAATTTAGGTTTTGGGCTTGGTTACTTTGGTTTTCCGGCTTTTGGTTATCATGGTATAGCGTGGACAACTTTTGTATGTACTATGCTTGGTGCTTTGGCAAATATTGTCTTATTATCGCATAAAGGATATTTTAATTATAAGGAAATTCCGCCTTTGCGTTGGATGAGGGCGGCTATGCCTTATATTTTAAAGGTTGCCATGCCGGCAGCAGCTTCTCAATTTGTGTGGCAGACAGGATATTTGGTGCTTTTTTCGGTTACGGCCTCATTGCCATTTGATAAGGTGCAGGCTTTAGCCGGATTAGTTGGCGGAATGCGTTTAGAGGCTATGCTTTTCTTGCCAGGTATGGCTTTTAGTATGACGGCTTCCATATTGGTCGGAAATAGTCTTGGGGCAAAAGATGAAGCACAAGCGCAGCG
>CAYJDL010000354.1:0-1286 GCA_964368885.1 uncultured Desulfovibrionaceae bacterium
ACACCAATGCTTGGCAACACCAAGCTGTGTGCGTCGGTGGAGCTAAAAGTTAATATTGCATCATATTGCACAGAGACCGCTACATGGGACTCTTCAAAATGAAATGCATTCCAATTTTCTATGTTATTGGTCACTTGACCGTGAGCAAAGAGAGCACCGCCTTCACCCAGCACCCGCACATCGAGAGCATCCACAAGGTCTCTTTCAGAGGTATGCGGTGCGTCAACATATTGCGTATATGTGGACGTAATGCTGGCTACACCATCGGTTATTGTAATGGCAAAGTCAGAGAAGGTGCCGTATTTACCGTTAATCTTTAAGGAATCAAGCAAACCTTGTTCATCTAAGGCTTTGAAGTCATATACAATGTCATTTTCGCCTGTGATGATAAGTTTATCAACGGCATCCCAATGACTTACGGTAAATGTTGCTTGTTCACTATCCATAGTAAAATCGTCCGAATCACTCAAAAAGCGATTGACATCATTATCTTGCGTAGTGGTATGGGCATTAGCTAAACCAAGAGTCGGCGCGCCATCTCTATTGATGTTAAAGTTAAGGTCTTGGCTAGTAGTAGCACCAAAGTCATCCATAACCTCAATAGTAAACTTCTCATGTTGTATGTCTAAATTCTCATGAGCTTTAAGGTTTGCTATTTGTTCATCGGTTACACCAAGGGTGTAGGTGTATATATATTCACCTGCATTACCAGTAATTGATAAATTACCATACTCACCTTCTAAGGGTGAAGTAAGAGGTAATTCAACTTTTTCACCATTAATAGTAATGGTTAAAGTGTCACGATCAGCATCAGATATTTCAAGAACACCAGTTACGGAATCGTTTGTTCCGCCTGCTGCTGCTTCTTTTACGTCAAAGTCATAGGCCGTTGCATCAGCAGATGCTTTAATTTCAATGATAGGTGCATCATTAGTACCTATAATGGTAATAGGCACATTAATTTTTACATAGCTATCTCTGCCACCTAAGCTAAATTGTGGATTAAGTTCTACCTTCTCACCGTGAGTTAAGCTATCAAGAGCATCTTTATCAGCAGTGAAGACATAGGAATAACCTGTGCCGGTTTTAGTAAAGGTTATGGAACCGATGGTGTGACCACCGATGCTAGTAGGAGCAAAAAGATAAAAAGTAGTAGAATTACCTTCTATGAATTGCCTAATACCGTCACCTGAATCCAAAGAAGAATCATCAAACTCTAGGTCTCTATGCTTTACAGGTACAGCCACAGTGCCACTAGCTATAAAGTCTCCGGCATATTGGGTATT
>CAYJDL010000355.1:0-1285 GCA_964368885.1 uncultured Desulfovibrionaceae bacterium
TGTTGTGGTCAAGCTTTTTTGTAACATTTATGGCTAATAAAATTAATATTTTTTTGCGTAGTATATCGAGCCTCAAACGGTGTCTTATATCCGTTGTATGAATGAGGTCGCACATGATTATATACCACATATGCAAAATGTTCTATAGATGAAAACAGCTCTTCATCCGTGTGGAAATGATGCAAATGAATTAATTCGTTTTTCAGTGTATTATAGTAGCGTTCCATTGGAGCATTGTCATAGGGACAACCAGCTTTGCTCATACTTTGAGTAACACCTACAGATGCACAATATTCGATAAAATCCTTAGAAGTATATTGACTTCCTTGATCGGAATGTAAAATGATTGTGTCATTTATAACTGGTTGTGCCTGTATTGCCTTCTCTAAGGTTCTTTTTGCTAAATCTGCAGTAATATGTTTATCTGTAACACTTGCAACAACACTCCGATCATGAAGATCTATGATGGAGCAATTATAACGCTTGCAACCATTGGATAGAAATAGGTAGGTAAAATCTGTGCACCATTTTTGATTCATCTCATCTGCTTTGAAATCTTGTTGCAGCAGATTATCGAATACTTTGTGTGCCGCACTCTTGCTATAGCCAGGTTTTTTGCGTCTCACTACTGAAAACAGCCCTAACTCCTTATTCATATACTTATGAATGGTAAGGTTACTATAAATATAGCCCTTTCGCTCTAAATATACCTTCATGCAGCGATATCCATCCACACCGTTGTGTTCATGATAGATTCCTTCGATTTCATGCAATACTTCTTGTTTTTTTGCATGATAACTGGACTTTCTATGTTTCAGAAAGTTGTAGTATGCATTTGGAGCGATATTCATTTTTCTTAATAACCATCGTATACCAAACATAGAATGGTATTTTCGAATGAATCGATAAGCCTCTAATCGATTTCCTTCGCGAAGAATGCCGCTGCTTTTTTTAGGAACAGATTTTCTTTCCTTGCTTCTTCCAATTCTCTACGAAGCCTTAAATTTTCTTTCATCATCTCTGCTTCGTTATTGATATTTGGATTGTTTTCGGCTTTTTTATGGCATTCATCACTAAATTCTCTACACCACTTAGTGATGCTAGCTTTTGATACATTGTATTCATCTGAAATACTTTTGTAAGTTCGTCCTTGCTCCATATGTAAGCGAACAATGCTTTTTTTGAATTCTGGTTCATAATTTCGTGGCATGATATTTTCCTCTTTTCTTCTGAGATTATTATATCTTATAAGCCACTAGTGTTACAACTTTATTATATCATGACA
>CAYJDL010000356.1:0-1282 GCA_964368885.1 uncultured Desulfovibrionaceae bacterium
AAGGAATAAAAAATAGCGGTAAAACATATTTATGTAAATTCATAGCTAATGAATTGAATTATGAATATATATTATTAGATAATAAAGTAGAAACTTTAAGAAATTTAATAAAACAAAGTAAAAACCTTAAAGAAACTATATATCACTTTAAAGATTTTGAAAAATCTAGTGCAGCGGCAAAAGCTTCTTTATTAAAAATAGCTGAAGAAACACCACCTAATATTAAAATAATCATAAGTATAAGTAATAACCAATTATTAGATACAATAAAGAGTAGGGCTTTAATTATAGATATGCAGCCATATACAAGAGATGAATTATTGGAATATTGTGATAAACTTCAATTCGACAAAAATCTTTTCGATAAAATATTCTATAATTATAGTTTAGAATTAAGCCCATCTCTTTTATTTAAATTTAAGCAAATGGAGAATATAGAGAAAATAATTGAATTGGTTGAAGATAGTATAATGTACATAAATAATGGAATAAGTATTGAAAATTGCAGTTTAATATCTTCATATTTTTGGTCTTTTTCAAAAGATGAAGTGGAAACATATATTTTATTCCTTCTTAAATCTGTTAAACGCTTGAATAAGCAGTTTTGTTATCCTATTAATAAAATTATGCAACAAGCTTTAATTAATCTAAATACAGCTGCTATAACTAATTTTAGACAGCTAATACATAATATGTTAATGGAGATGTTGTAATGCGAGAATTAGTAAATTTAAAAGAAAGTATTGTAAAAGAGGACTTAGATAATTTATATGTGTTTTATGGTCCTGAAAATATGATAAGAAAAATATATTATCAGAAAATTGGAGAGATAAAAGGTGGATATAAAATATTAGACAATATGCAAGTTCTGATAAAAGAGATAAAACAAAAATCATTATTTAATACAAATAAAGTATATGTTATATATAATGATGAAGAATTCTTAGATCAAAATGAAATTGTTTATAAACGACTAACTCAAAATAATAGGGATAAAATTGTAATATTAATATATGACGAGATCCCAGATAACTGTAAATTAAAAAAATATTTAGATGAATATATAACTTACTTTGGAATAGTTTCCTTAGATATAGCTACAAAATATATTTATAAAGAAAGTAAACCATACACTATGGCTAAAAATAAAGCTGAACAATTCGCATTTAATTGTCATTATAATTATGGAGCTATTATAGAAGAAATGAATAAATTCAAATATGCTTCACAATTTAATTTAGATGAGGATCAATTATTTATTAATAGAATGGAACAACCAACT
>CAYJDL010000357.1:0-1270 GCA_964368885.1 uncultured Desulfovibrionaceae bacterium
TTGAAAAAACTTTGGCAAAAACTTGCACCTAGTCTCTTGGACAGTAACATTGATTTATTTCAATCTTTATCTGTAGCTGTACTTTCTGAATGTGATCCATCTTTTGATCTTCCAACGGAAGATCGCTATATGGCAAGCATTCATAATAAAATTTTAAAATACTCTGCACCTATACGGAAAGGGATTGCAGAAGGCTTAGCTCTTTTAGGCAACAACCCTGAAGCCTGCAAAAATTGCTCCCTCGGAAAGGCAGAATATTGTGCTGAAATAGTAATAAATGAAATTTTTTCTAATGCAGACTGGTTACTTTGGGGTAGCCTAGATGGATTATTGCCAGATATTGCAGAGGCATCACCATCTAATTTTCTTTTAGTTTTAGACAGAGCGTTATCTACCAATATAGAAATCTTTAAAAAACTTTTTGAACAAGAAACTACAGCAAACTTTGGGCAAAATTATTTAACAGGCTTATTATGGGCTTTGGAGGCTTTGGCTTGGAAGCAAGAAAATTTAATACAAGTCTCTGTTATACTCGCTAAGTTAGATGGTATTGATCCTGGTGGAAATTGGGCAAATAGGCCACTCAATTCTTTGATAGATATCTTGCTTCCCTGGCATCCGCAGACTTATGCTCCTATTGAAAAAAGAAAAATTGTAGTTGATATTCTTTTTAAAAAATACCCCGACGTTGCATGGAAAGTCATCTTGGCCTTATTGCCAAATAGCGACCGTATGACTTCAGGTACATATAAACCACGCTGGATGCTTGAAATATCACCAGACTGGAAACCTAATGTTTCCCACGAAGACTATCGAGCCCAGGTTTTGTATTTTTTAGACATTGCAATTGAAAAGACGGAAATGAACTTATCTCGTTTAGCTTCTTTATTAGAAGTATCAAAAAATTTCTCGGACGATGTTTTTGATAACTATGCGGAAAAACTATCCTCTGATGCTATTCTAAATGCTCCTGATAGTGAAAAGCAGATATTTTGGGAAGAGCTTTCTGCCTTTATTCAAAAAAATAAACGCTTTTCAGACACAAATTGGGCATTAGATGCCAATAAAATTATACGTCTTGAATCTATCGCAGAAAGGTTTGTTCCTGTTAATATTTTTGCTTTGCATAAACAACTCTTTTCCGGAAACGACTTTGAGTTGTTTGATGAAGTAGGTAATTATGAAGATCAACAAAAAATATTTTACCAAAAAAGAGCAAACGTTATTCAAAATATTTTCCACACACAAGGAATTAATGGTGTCATTGAAT
>CAYJDL010000358.1:0-1262 GCA_964368885.1 uncultured Desulfovibrionaceae bacterium
TTATGCTTATATTTTGAAGGTGAGAAAGCTTCCTATATCCCTTTAAATCATATATCCGTAATGTACTTAACCAGATTAGAAAGACAAGCTAATATAGATTTAGTTCAAAATGAATTAAAAGAATGTATAAAGCAAAATACTAAATTTATTTATCATAACGGAAAGTTTGATTTAAATATATTAGAAACATTTTTGGGTCAGCCTATGAATGAACCTTACTGGGATACATTAGTAGCTAGTTATATAATGACTAATGATCAAAATGAAAGAGGTTTGAAAGCTCAATATGAAAAATATTGTTCTATTTCAGAAAATAAACAAAAATCAAATAAATTAAGTAAATTTAATGATTTATTCAATGGAGTGCGTTTTGATTATGTTCCAATAGATAGTGGATATATATATGCGGCTAGAGATGCTTTTATGACTTATCAATTATATAAATATCAATTATCAATTTTTGAAAAAGAAGGTAATCATGATATGTATGAATTATTTAAGACAATAGAAATGCCCTTAGTTAAAGTAACTGGAGCTATGCAGCGTTTAGGTGTAAGTATTAATATGAAATTAGCTGATTCTCTAAAGGATGAATATAAAGAAAAATTAAGTAATATAACGAAAATAGTATATGAAGAAATAGATAAATTTCAGGATAAAATAAATAATTATAGAGTTATTCATTTTAAGAATAAGCTTGAGGATCCTATTAACTTTAATAGCTCGGATCAATTAGCTACTTTATTATATGATATTATAGGAATAAAACCTCCAGGTGAGGGAAGATCCGTAGATGAAAAAGTATTAAAAATTATAAATACACCTTTAACACAAAGTATATTGGAGTTTAGAACAATAAATAAATTATTAAGTACATATATAGAAGCAATTCCAAATAAAGTGCATAAAAGTACTAATAGATTGCATGCTAATTTTAACCAAAATGGAGCTGACACTGGTCGATTCAGTTCATCATCGCCCAACCTACAAAATATTCCTCGTGCAGGAAATATAAGAAATTTATTTCAAGCATCACCAGGATATGTAATGATTGGTTGCGACTACAGCCAGCAAGAACCAAGATTAACAGCCCATTTATGTGGGGATGAGCAAATGATAAATTCTTATAGAGAAGGAAAGGATCTATATTCAACAATGGCTAGTTTGGTTTTTCATAAACCATATGAAGAATGTAGAGAGTTTTATTATGATAAAAATGGCAATAAAACAAATCAAGTAAATAAAGAAGGTAAAAAAAGAAG
>CAYJDL010000359.1:0-1258 GCA_964368885.1 uncultured Desulfovibrionaceae bacterium
ACATAAGGTCAAATCCAATCCAAATACCCCAAGGGTAGTTGTCATCAAGATTGGTTACGGCGCCAATACCTTGGGTAAAGCGTACAATGGTTACAATAAGACCCACGACCAAAATAATGGCGGTAATCATATTGGCTGGGCGACGTAAGGAAAATGGCCCCATATTAAAAAGGTTATCCTTGGTGGGGATAATAATATTTTCTCCGTGACTCATACTATTTGTCCTCCCCATGACTTGGCTTATGCGCATCATCATTATGAGCATCGTCTTTTTGAGCATCAGCAAGGGCCTTTTTCACCTTAGCGGCAACATCAGCACCTTGTTCAGCTTCGATCTTCTCCATAGCTGTTTGCATTTGCTTTGCAATTTTGGCTTTTTCTTCCTTACATTCGGTCTTAGCAAAGGCATCCTTCATTTTAGTGATACCATACACTCCGGCAAAAAGCATGGGCCAAAAAGCAATAATCATAGGAACAGAACCAAGAGCTCCTGCGGTCAACTCACCCATGGGACGATTACCCAAATGAGTGTCTTGTCCAAGAGCTTCAGGGGCAACTCCGGATAAAGTCAACCAAGCTGTGCCCCCAGCGTCTGTTTCTCCGTAAAGATAATCAACATAACGCTCAGGATTTTTTTCAACACGTTTTCGAGCTAACTTAATAAGGTCACTGCGCTTGCCAAAAGTTAGAGCATCCATAGGGCAGCCTTCTACGCAAGCTGGAAGCTGACCTTTTTCCAAGCGTGGCTGGCAAAAAGTACATTTTTGAACCAAGGGATTAAAAGCTTCTTCATACTGATAGCCTGGAACGTAAAATGGGCAAGCAATCATGCAATAACGACAGCCTACACATTGGTCGCCATTATAACTAACGACGCCATTGGGCTCTTTTTTAAAGCATTGAGCAAAGCAAGCTGAGGCACAAGCAGGATCATTACAATGCAAGCATTGCAATTTTCTAAATACTTCTTTTTTATCAACTTCATAACGATTAACTACAGTCCATGCAGCTGCTGAAGTACGTCTTTTAGTGTGCGTTACACTAAGATCACTAAAAGGTTTTTCAGGTTCAGGTAAGGAATTTACCTTTTGACATGACTTTTCACATTGACGACAACCTATACAACGAGTTGTATCATGGAGTACGCCAAAACTATTTTCATAGTAGGGATATGTGACTGCACCGGCCGCCTTGGCAACTTTAGCTGTGCCAAGGGCAGAGGCTACACCCGCACTTCCCAAAAAAGTAAGGAATTTTC
>CAYJDL010000360.1:0-1242 GCA_964368885.1 uncultured Desulfovibrionaceae bacterium
AAAAGCCACGGATCTAAGTTGCTATTATGGTTTGCCAAAACAAGATAGTTCCCGGCTATTTCCGGTGCCTTTTCATAGGTGTACCCAAATATTACTTTCAATAACGGTCGTATAATAACCAGTGTTCTTCTCCAATATACTTGAAGTTTTTCATGTTCGGTTTTCATACCAAGTCCTTCTATTTCTTTAACATTGCTTTTTGAACTGAAGCCACAGCTTCTTTTTGGGCAGAAATAACAGCATCACACCAAGTATCAAATTCTGGATCTTCTTTTTGCAGTTCAGGATGTGAAAGCAAATATTTTACTGTTCGCGCTATTCCTTCGTCAAAGCGTATTGTGGAATGAAACCCGGGAACGAGCCTTTTGATCTTTGTTGTGTCAAAAACAACAGAGTTTGCCTTGTCTCCAATAAGACTTCCATACAAGTCGAAATCACTAGAAGCGGCTAAAAAATCCGAAGAAACATGCACTGCTTTTAGTGGAACAGAAAGGGCTGAGGCCATGCATTCATATACTTGGTTCCATGTAAGTGTTTCGTCTCCCATTATTTGTACTGCTTCGCCTATTGCGTGAATGTTTCCTATGAGGCCGCAAAATGCTTTTGCAAAATCTTCTGAGTGCGTCATTGTCCAAAGAGAGGTTCCATCACCATGTATAATAACTTCTTTTCCCTCAAGCATCCTTTTTACAATTTGCCAGCTACCATTTTTACCGTGTACTCCAAGAGGAATAGATCTGTTATCATACGTATGACTAGGGCGAATAATTGTGATAGGAAAACCTTCTTTTCTGTACTTTTCAATCAAAAAGTCTTCACATTCAATTTTCTGTTGTGAGTATTCCCAGCATGGGTTGGAGAGAGGGGTGCTTTCGGTAATTATGTAATTTGAAAGGGGTTTTTGATAGATAGAAGCAGAGCTAATAAACATAAATTGTTTTGTTTTTCCGTTAAATACTTCGTAGTCTTTTTGAACATGCTCAGGAAGGTATGCTATAAAATCGATGATAGTATCGAATTTTTCGTCTTTTTCTAAAACAGATAAAGCTGCTTTAGAAAGGCTTTCTTTGTTGTAGGAATCCCCAGTAAGATGTGTAAGGGAACCGGCTGTCTTTTTTTCAATGCTTGAACAAAGCTCAGTTATGTATTCAGAACGGGTTCCTCTGTTAAGAACATACACATCATGACCGTTTGAATACAATCTTTGTGTGATGCGAGAGCTTATTGTTCCGCTACCACCAA
>CAYJDL010000361.1:0-1237 GCA_964368885.1 uncultured Desulfovibrionaceae bacterium
TGGAGATTGGGGTAACGGACAAGATAGAGAAAACAGACTTGAAAAAGCTGGATATGATTATAAAGAAGTACAAGCAAAAGTTAATGAAATATTAGGTTAAAACTGTGGCTACAGAAGATTTTTTCTTTTGTAGCCATTATTTTTTTGCGATTTTTTCGCCCAAAGCACCTAAAAACTTCTAGTAGTAAAGTGAAGGATAATTTTAAGAGGTGATTAATTTGACAAGAGAAGAAAAGATAAAAACAAATGATATGAGAAAAAGTGGTTTGACTTATACTGAAATAGCACATAAGTTAAATATTTCTCGTAACACTGTAAGCTCTTACTGTAGAAGAAATAATCTAGGTGCTAATAGATTGATAAGTACAAAAAACTGTAAAAACTGTGGAAAAGCAATAAAAACCGTTAAAGGTAAAAAAACTAAAAAATTTTGTTGCGATAAGTGTCGTGTCAATTGGTGGAACAATCATCAAAACGAGGTGCTTAAAAAAGCTATTTACAATTTCAATTGTATTAATTGTAATAAAGAGTTTACAGCCTACGGGAATAAAAATCGTAAATATTGTAGTCATCGTTGCTATATTTCATCACGTTACAACAAGGAGAATAACATATGAATGATAATATAGAAAACTACTAAATTGCTATGAATACGGCAAATTATATGATGTCTAAAGGGATAATTACTACTAATGATTTAACCAAAATTGATACAATTATGTCTAAGAAACATCAAATATCTTCGTTTAGTTTATTCCGCTATAACCCCTTGATAAGTACGCAAAACAGCGGTAATATCAACATATATGGAGGTTGAAAGATATGTCAAAATCAATTACAAAAATCCCACAAAGCACTGTTTTAGCAAGGAAAAAAGTAGTAGTAGCTTATGCTCGTGTTTCTAGTGGGAAAGACAGTATGCTACATTCTTTATCGGCTCAAATAAGTTACTACAGTAAATACATTCAAAACAATAATAACTGGATTTATGGTGGTGTTTATGCTGATGAAGCTATTACAGCAACGAAAGAAAACAGAGTTGAATTTCAAAGAATGTTAAATAATTGCCGTAATAGTGAAATTGATATTATAATCACAAAATCTATATCGAGATTTGCTAGAAATACTGTAACATTACTCGAAACAGTTAGAGAACTTAAAAATTTAGGAATAGCTGTAATATTTGAAGAGCAAAATATAAACACTTTAACTGCTGACGGAGAATTAATGCTTACTA
>CAYJDL010000362.1:0-1225 GCA_964368885.1 uncultured Desulfovibrionaceae bacterium
GGTTTTTCTTTATGTTCGGACTCTGAAAGCTGTGTTAGCGGAGAGTCAATGAATAGAAGTCCGGGCGAATATACTCCCTGTTCTTCTAAAAACTCTATAAGTGCAAGTGACATTACCGTGTTCAGAAAACCACAGTATCCACCGCCGTTAGCAACAGCTTTCGCTTTACCATCAACTTCCAAATCAAAAGTTTGCATACTTAATCTTGCAGAACTCGCCCCTTGGTAATTACAGGCTTTGAGAATATCAACCAATTTGCTCTCAAATGCCTGAGTTGTTTCTAAATCGAAAAACTGATTTATATCGTGCTTCACCTCTGTGGGTTCTTCTTCGGTTTCTTTCTCAAACAATTCAGCCTTAAAGCCTATTTCCTCTTTTTTTATTATGTCCAGTTCCTTGTTGATTTCAATAATATAACGGAAAAAGCGCAACTTATCCTTGAGTGTAAGCATACGAGGTGTCAATGTCGAGGATACTTCCTTGTCCACTGCCGCCTTTTGCTCCTCTAATGCTCTAACTTTTTGGGTGAGACTTGAGGTTTCTGAAGCTATATCCGCTTCAGCCTTTTCAAGCTCAATAAGATGAGTGTGGATATGTTGTAGCTCGGCTCGAGACGACTCTATATACGACAGATCCGAAGTATCATTTTCTGAGTTGATTTCACTGTCGCAGAATGGGCAATGCTCTCTTTTAGGCAATGACATGTACGCAATATTGCCATCTACCACAAAAGTTAATCGCTCAATATCCGAGCTGTATTGATTACGAAGCACAGCAAAGCGGTCACCGATAGTTTCACATTCCGCAAGCCTACTGTTTCCACTATATATTTCTTGCATTAAAGTTCGGCTTGTAGCGATGCTATGATTGATTTGCTCTTGCAGAGCTTCAATCTCACGGTTAATGTTATCAATTTGCGAATCTACATCCGTTATACTGAAACCAAGCGGTAAAAGGTTTGAGTTCGCAAATTCCTCTTTTTGCTTTTGAAGCTCGATCTCACGTTCGGCATATCGCCCCATTGTGCCACGGATATAGTCAATCACCGCATCTCGTTTTGCTTTGCGGATTTTTTTATCCTCTGTGACATCATAATCGTTGGCGTCTTTGCCTGTCATCAGAAATAATGCGGCTGCTTTTGACGGTGTTGATGCCATGTTAGGGTTTAGTTTAGGGTTATAAAGTATCGAAGCTGTGCGAGAGATATTGCTTTGCTTAATGAAGA
>CAYJDL010000363.1:0-876 GCA_964368885.1 uncultured Desulfovibrionaceae bacterium
TCATTGATACTTTATAAATATGTGGGTTTAGTATGCGTTGGAAAGTTGAATCTAAGCATGCTAAATTCTCTTTTACTCTGTTTTTGCTAATTAAAAGTTGTTCCTTTTCAGGTAATCGTGCACGAGTTCTTTTTCCATTTTCAAGACGCTTAACTAAAAGCATTTCTGTTTTAGAGGGAGAAAAATCAAATTGTCGATAATCAACTGCTGGATGATAAAAACGTTTTTCAATATTTTCTTCTATCAATTCTTCTTGTAAAGCAAGTACATCCGCTTTAAACATACCGTCGCTGTCATAAATACGCCACACATTTTTTATGCCAGGGTTTGTGGTTTTTGCAGGATTATCAGAAAACTTCATTGTAGCAATTAATTTGTCCCCTGTGGGATTATGACGTGCAGCCAGTTTATATACCCCGGTAAACGATGAATCATTTCCGCCGGTTACCATGTTTGTACCTACTCCCCAAATATCTATCGGAACATTTTGAGAAACGAGTGTTTCAATAATTTCTTCTGTTAAATCGTTAGAGACAGCAATAGTTGCTTTTTTTAAGCCAGCTTTATCAAGTTCTTTTCGAACTTCAGTAGAAAGGTATTGCATATCACCTGAATCGAGGCGAACTCCAAAATTATATCCTTTTTTTGTTAACTTTTTTCCTGCAATAATTGCATTTTTTACACCAGATTTTAAAGTATTATGTGTATCTAGTAAAAAAGTACTTGCATTAGGATACATTTCAGCATACTTTTCGAAAGCTTCAAGTTCGGTTTCAAAAGACATAACCCAAGAATGCGCCATTGTGCCAACAACGGGAATACCAAAGGCTTTACCGGCTAAAGTATTACTTGTACTGGAGGCTCCTCCAATATAAG
>CAYJDL010000363.1:886-1220 GCA_964368885.1 uncultured Desulfovibrionaceae bacterium
AACGCTGCGCGGGATGCACTCATTGCCCCGTCATATCCTTGAGCTCTTCGTAAACCAAATTCCATAACGTGGGCATCTTTTGATGCAATTAACATTCTAGCAGCTTTTGTGGCAATAAGGCTTTGAAAGTTTAGTTGGTTAAGTACAAGGCCTTCTATAATTTGTGCTTCAATTAATCCGCCATGAATACGTGCAATTGGCTCATTTGGAAAAACAATAGTTCCTTCTTCCATTGCGAATACATCGCCCGAAAAGGAAAAGTCACGTAAATAATCTAAAAACCCTTGTTCAAACTTATTTAGTGATTGTAGATATTCAATGTCTTCTTCAGAAA
>CAYJDL010000364.1:0-1214 GCA_964368885.1 uncultured Desulfovibrionaceae bacterium
GCTATTGCCTTTAGTCAGCAAATAATATTTTGAGAAATGCATTTTAGGCATTTGTGCCCATTGTCTTAGCCCAGAATGACAGTTTAATTTGAATTTTTTATTCTTTTTATACTGCTTTTAAAGGCATGGACTGCCACGTCATGCCGCTCATAATCCTTTTTTTTAATAAGTTAGTTGTGCGGCATTTCCTCGCAGTGACTTTGTGTGTCACCGTAAGTCACTGCGAGGAGAGTCGCACCGCTCTTTTTGTTAAGCCATTGATTTTGTGCGACTCGACGTGGCAGTCCATGTCTTTAAAAGTTACGTTAAACAATGACTAGCTATACACCTTAAGGATATACTTGCTGACTAAAGGCAATAGCCACATTTTTCTAACGAAAAATTCTTTTTTTTTATTTGCTTAATACACGTCATAAAACCATTCAATAGTAGTTTTATATATTTTTATTTATATAATTATTGTTAGTACGACTAAATAAAGATAGTATATCAATAAACGTATAACATGATTACTATAAAATCATTGAAAAAAATATTTTTCTAAAAAAAGTATAAAGTTTTTATTTTTTTTGTAACAACTTGATATATTATAAATTAACAAACTCGAAGTATATTTTGTTTTACAAATTTCTAATTTAAAAGTATTTTTACCTATTAAATCTAGTAGATACAGCAACTAAAAAATATGACTCTTTATAGCCATTTCGATTACCCCTATTGACACAAATTGCAACCTATATATACATTAATAATAGGAATTGTATTAATAGATTTAACTGTATAAAAATTAATGGAGTGCACACAGTCTTAGCATTACTAGTGATACTTTAGCGTTTTGGTCTTGCAAGAAGCATTGAAATGGATATGGCCTTTGAATCTTATTAGTTTTTACAGTTCAAGTTTAGAGAATGTTAAAAGAGTAGGTGTACAGTGAATAGTCTAAGAAAATTTTCCCAAGGTAAGGTAGCGTTTTTCTCAAAAAGTTTAATTGAAAATTTAAAATTCATTTCTAAGCTGGTTCTCGTAGCACTGTTCAGTTTTGCAACTCCTTTATATATTTCTACATCAAATGCAGCCACAGAAAGCTCAGATCCAAATGTCTTGCGCATAGGTTATTTAGAAGAAGGAGCGCAATTTCATAGTGGATATAAACCTAAAGAACACTTTGAAGAAAGATTTAAAATTTTATCAAAGTATCTTAAAAGTGAATATAG
>CAYJDL010000365.1:0-1212 GCA_964368885.1 uncultured Desulfovibrionaceae bacterium
CCTATATCTATGGCATTGGACGTACCGCGTCACTAAAGATCCTTGATACCACAGGTGTGGATTGGACACGCAATATTGATGACCTATCAGCAGATGAGGTCAATGAAATTCGTAAAGAACTTGAGAACAACTATAAGGTTGAAGGTGATCTTCGCCGTGAAGTTGTTAGCAATATCAAAAGGCTAATGGATATTGGTTGTTATCGTGGACTTCGTCATCGCCGTGGCTTACCGGTTAATGGTCAGCGTACAAAGACAAATTCACGCACTCGCAAAGGACCACGCCGTGGTGCTGTTGCAGGTAAGAAAAAGTAATTAAACCAATTTAGGCTTATTGCCTATTGTCATTATTAATTTTAGGCATAATGTGTAAGGTTCAGTATTTTTTGATATTGTAATTTCTTGCATTGATTGCTTAGTATAGCGTAGAGGAAATACTATGGCCAGACCTAGAAGAGCGGTCAAAAAGAAAGATAAAAAGAATATTCCTGTGGGATTAGCTCACATTCAAGCATCTTTCAACAATACGATTATTACCTTTACCGACACCAGAGGAAACTCTATAAGTTGGGCTTCTGCCGGACAGAGTGGATTTAAAGGCTCACGTAAGTCAACTCCTTTTGCTGCCCAAGTTGCTGCTGAAACAGCTGCTCGTAAAGCTCAAGAAAATGGCATGCGTACCGTCGGTATATATGTAAAAGGTCCAGGATCAGGGCGTGAAGCTGCCATGCGGGCTATTAACTCCGCAGGCTTTAAAATTGCTTTTATTCGTGATGTAACACCCATTCCACATAATGGTTGTCGTCCGCCAAAACGCCGCCGGGTATAATAATAGTATAATAATATTGTGGGTTAAATCTTATTTTAAGATTATATAGCCCGAGGTTTTAGAAAGTTATTTTCTAACAGGTGAGGAAGCTAGAACATCTAGCGTAAAGCCAATAAAGGATTTGAAATGGCTAAATATACTGCAGCCAAGTGTCGCATGTGTCGTCGTGAAGGCACAAAATTATTTTTAAAAGGTGATCGTTGCTACACAGATAAATGCGCCTATGATCGCCGTCCATATGCTCCAGGTCAGCATGGTAGAGCACGCAAGAAATTAAGTGATTATGCTATGCAATTACGTGAAAAGCAAAAAGTGCGCCGTACTTATGGAGTTTTGGAAAAACAGTTTCACGGCTATTTTGTTATAGCAGACCGCCAAAAGGGC
>CAYJDL010000366.1:0-1207 GCA_964368885.1 uncultured Desulfovibrionaceae bacterium
TTCTTCTAATTTTACCACTTCATCCGCATTGTTGGCTATAGTATACTCTTCGGAATAGGAATAATTAACTGCAGGTTCTAGTGGTTGAAATATAGAATAACCTAATGTTGTTTTAATGCCGAAAGGTACTAATAATATTGCTATGCAAAAAGCAAAAATTGTCCTAGTTCCCAAAAATACATGTGACAAACGGTTTCTGAATATAGATATCCTGTTTTTTCGGTTTTTGATTTTGGTTGTAAAAACAAGAATTGCAAAAATAATGATTAGCACACTGGTAACTGCTATCAAAATCAAAATTTCAGTTTTAAAGTATCTATAATATCCAAAAATAGAGTATATTTCTAACGCCAACAACACATTAACCAAAACACTGATATAATTTCTTCTCTTTTTAAAGGTCAAAATGCACCCTATAAGCGCACTTGCAAACAGCATCACCCAACTTAAAATTTTGGATTCGTTATATGTCAAGTCAGGAAAACATACAAACATTAAATTTTGATACCATATCATAAGAATAATGCCCCAATAAATATTTTCCCAAACAAATCTTCTCAAGCTCATTGTATTTTTGTTTTTCATAATCGAGCCCCCTTTACTTGTTAGTAAAATATTTCACCAAATGGTGCTTAGCCTTGCTGGTGCTGACATAGTTAAACCATTGAATTTTTGCTGTTTTTTCTTCCGATGTTACAATTGTAATTACATCACCCTCGTTAACCCTTGTGTAAGCCGCTAATCTTGTTTTCGATTCATCGATATAAGCATAGTCAAAATGAAACCCAATATCGCTATGAATTAGAAATGCAAAATCAAGAACTGTTGCACCCTCGTCAATATAGGCTTCGGAACCATCTCTTTTAAATACTTTTATTTTATTTATATATGTATCTCTCGGATCTATATCACTCACCTCTGGCGAATTAAACACACTCTCCGAATCGATTACATTGCCCAAACGATAACGCATATAATCGCTTCTTGTTTTGACAAAAAAGCGGTATAGGTTGTCCATGTCATCACAAAGCAACAAATACTTTGAATCTCTGTAAGTGGTAAGATTATGACCCACTATGCAGATGTTGTGTTCATAAAGAAATTTTTCGTAAAATTTATAAAATATATCAGCTGGTGACTGTACAGAGTCTGATACTACTAATGTTAAGTCGTACTGAGCAACACTATTTTTATTAAATAATACTGG
>CAYJDL010000367.1:0-675 GCA_964368885.1 uncultured Desulfovibrionaceae bacterium
CGTACCGGCATTGTCAAGGCTGTTCACAGTTAAAGTCGCCAAGTTGGTAGTCAGCCCTGCACCGCCGCTCACATTCACAGCGTCTTGCGTAATACTTTCGGCTGTGGTGGCTCCGCCTATAATATTTAAATCTCCGGCGCCAATAATGCTTTGTAGAGAATTGGTTTTATCCATGTTCAGAATTCCGGCATTATTAATGTCTGTATTGTTACCCGTAAAGGTAAGACCGGCAACATTCAGCGTAGCATTATTGGTCAAAGCGGTATCAAAGCTTGTCATTTGAGCACCGGGTGCATTGGAACCGTCAATGCTGAAAGTATAGCCGCTGGCAACGGTGATACCATTATTACCACTACCGATTAAATCTACGCCCTTATTGAGATATAAATCTAAGGTGGTTCTGCCGCCTGTGGTGAGAGGAGCATCTATGGTATTGTCCGCATCTAAGGATAACGAAGCGATATCCCCCAAAGCTGTACCGGTAATAAATTCAGTCAAGGTAATGGGGATTTCTTCTTGAAGCACAGTTAAAGAGCCGTTGCCGTTCTTGGTGAAGGTGTATATATGCGTACTGTCAGAGGCGGTAAGCTTGTTATTTGTACCCACATTGACGGTCAAATTATCAAGCATTCCGGTCAAATAAGTCAAAGCGTTATCAGCACCGCCAGTAACAAT
>CAYJDL010000367.1:766-1203 GCA_964368885.1 uncultured Desulfovibrionaceae bacterium
GCAGTGGCGAAAGTTTTGGCTGTATCTTGCATATTGATGGTTTGATTATTTAAACTTAGCGTTCCGGCAATATTTGTGTCCTCACCAAAAAGCGTTTCTTGAGTCAAATAAGTTGTGCCATTGCCGGTAATGTTCTCGTTAATGGTAGCACTGGACACATACAGATTGCCGCTATTGGTCACATCGCCAACATTTTCTAGGGTTGTGGTGGTGGTACCGGCATTGGTGAGTGTGCCGTTAACAGTTCCGGTGTTGATGAAGTTGGCATTGGCGGCAACACTCACTGCACTGCCGAGGGTGGCATTCTGAGAAAGGGTGGTGGTACCACTCTCAAGGGTGGTTGTGCCGGAAAGTGTCAGTGTACCGCCTAAGATATTGATCCCTCGCAAGGTCAAGTTTGCTGAACCAAAACTGCCGACACCATAATCCCCTGTCCC
>CAYJDL010000368.1:0-1198 GCA_964368885.1 uncultured Desulfovibrionaceae bacterium
ATTCAATTATTGTTTGCTGCTCACAACTACTTTTAGCTCCACACTGAGGGCATTCGTAATCTATTTCTTCATAATCACCATTAAAATAAGTATGACTTTCTTCTTCTATATGATTACAAATAGGGCATTCAATATTATTTTCTCTACTAGTGCTTAAAACATATATAATTTCACACATTTTATCTTCATCTAATTCTTCCTCACAAATTGAATGTTTTATGTGCATAATTATCACCTCCTTATACTATTATAACAACTACGCTTAATTAATATTAGAATCATTTCTAAGCCTTTATAATAAGTTATTAATATACTTTTATTAATTAATGAAATTGTTTTGCTTCAGTAGATAACGTCTATATTCTATATTAATTTCTTTATGAAATGCTTTAACTCTTTTAGCATAATGCAAATAATCACTTTTATTAATTTTTTTTAATTGCTCACCTTTTTGCTGCACATTTTGCTTCATTTTTTCGCAATTATTTTTAATTTCATCAATATATTCAGAATCTAACTCTGGAATATGTAATGGATATAATTTACTCATATGAAGTATTTCTTTTAATTTTTCTAAATGCTGCTCATGTTTTTTGATTTTGTAATAGTTTATGTCATCATTTTGTAAATCGTATAACTTTAAATAATATCTAATAAAGTTATGTAAATTTTGTTTACAATAAGTATATTTTAAATTAGTATCCTCATTATTATATAATTTATTAAATTCATCTAAATTATAAATACATTTATCATATATGGTTTGTGAAAAATTATTATTATACTGAAATATATAATGAAATAAATTCATATTTATAAAAGGTAAATTAACTGCCATACGGTTATTTATTATTTTATTTAATCTTAGACTAGTATAAATTTTTAACTTATCATTATAACATACATTAGCGCATAAAATATTTAACATCTCTTCATCAAAATTTCCTAATTTAAGTAAAAAATCAGTTAATGCAATTACTTTAACATCTCCATACGGTGTATATTTTTTAATTACTTTATAATTTTTGATCTTTGACTCCTTAAAAATATCCATTTTAGGTGTATTATTATATATAACATAAAAATCATATTTTTGATTATTATCTTCATCATATATATGAAGATTATCAATTATAGAACCACAGCATGCTATCATTACTATTTTTTCTTTTTTAAATTTTTTGATATTTGTATTTAG
>CAYJDL010000369.1:0-1194 GCA_964368885.1 uncultured Desulfovibrionaceae bacterium
AAAGAGGCTGACCCCTAAATATATATTAAAGAATGTCGATTACAGATTAGAGATGGAAAAGTATACTAGAAGACAAACTATCAACTACCAACTAAGGAGATAAATTATGACAAGCAAAGTCCGTATTTTATTAGGCTTTACTTTGCTAACAATGTTTACCATTGTCCTTGGAGTCATGAGTTATAATGCCTCCAAGTCGTCCATTGAAGATTTAACGGACTTTGTACGCTTTGACAAGGCTGATACATTGACATTTGAAGTTGACATTGAAATGCGTAAAATGACAGCTGCCTTAATGCGCTTTAATTTAGAACGTAAAAGTCAAGATAGGCAAGTTGCTATTGATGCTGCACAAGCTGTTCTTGAAGATACCAAAGCCTTAACTAAGTTAATGGGACCGGAGGATGCAAGCCAAATAAGTCAAAATATAAATGATTTAGAAAATTTAATTCGCAATTTAAACTCCTTTACCTCAAATGTTATTGATTTATCTCAAAAACTGTCTACTAAGCTACTTCCCGCTCAAAAAAACCTAAGTAAAGCTCTGGTGGATTTTTCTGTTTTAGGTGTCACTTTAGATGATCCGGAGATTGTAAGAGCTGTTAATTTTGCTCAAAGCGATTTGATTTATTTGTCTGAAAATATGGTTTCCTTCCTTTTGTCTCAAAATGCTTCGTATTTAGATGCTTCAACTCGTTACGAAGAAGATTTAAACAAATATTTTAAATATTTTGCAACTTTACGCAATAATGCAAATCTTACAGATTTTACTCTTTTGGATGCCTTAGAAAAAGCTTTTAGTGATTATATGCAAATAGCTAAAAGCATTCAAGACCAAGCAACCCAAGCATATAAGCAAGGTGTTTCTGTTGAAAATTTGCGTGATTCTGTACTTGATGGTACAGTAAAGTTAAGTTCAAAAGCTACAGCCAGCGCAACACAAGAATTACAAAGCGTTATGAAATTAGCTGATTCAAGCGCAAAACAAATGCTTATTTTAGCTTGTATCAGTACTTTAGTTAGTATTTGCGTAGTTATATTTATTATAGTATCCTTATCTCGAGTTTTAGATAAAATGGCTCATTATGCGCAACGCATTGCGCAAGGTGAATTTAATTACAATGCCAATATAAGTGAAAAAGGTGAAATTGGGCTTGTAGTAAGTGGTATTAATGATATTGCCACAATTTTAAC
>CAYJDL010000370.1:0-1192 GCA_964368885.1 uncultured Desulfovibrionaceae bacterium
AGTATTAGATGCAAGTGCAGTTGTGATTTTTGCTTCACAAATAGATTTAACTGAAGAACATTTAAGCAAAGTTTTAGAAAAAGAAGATGCAGACGGAAGATTTCCGCAAAGAGAATTTAAAGAGCAAAACCACGGTGCAAGAAGTATTTTTGCCAATATGCACAAGTTAGACTACAAAGATTTTCAACACTGGGCAGACAAACAAGTTTATCTAAACCTTGGCAACTTTTTGCTTGGCGTTGCAGCTTTAGGCTTAGACGCGATTGCTATGGAAGGTCTTGATTTAAAAGTGTTAGATGAAGAATTTGGACTTCGTGAAAAAGGTTACACTTCATCTATCGTTGTAGCTGTTGGTTATCATAAAGACAGTGATTTTAATAAAGACTTACCAAAATCAAGACTTCCTAAAGAAGATATTATCGAAAGGGTTTAATCTATGCACTACACAGGTCAAGTATATCGCCATCCTATCGAGGGAAACACGCCTCTACTCGAAGTAACTGCTGGCTGTTCTCACAATAAATGTTCTTTTTGCACAATGTATAGGGAAACTAAATTCAGTGTTTCGCCTCTTGCGCATGTAGAAGAAGATTTAATGGAAATGAAAAGAATGTATGGCGATTTAAATCGTATATTTTTAGTAAATGGAGAGCCTTTTATCTTAGCGACTGAAAAGTTAGTAGCCATAGGTGAGCTAATAAACAAATATTTTCCGAATATAGAAACTATTACTTGCTATGCTTCTGTTAAAAGTCTTAAAAATAAATCGGTAGAAGATTTGAAAAAATTAAAATCTCTTGGATTTAATGAACTTCATATCGGTTTAGAGTCGGGGTATGACCCCGCAATATCTCAAATGAACAAAGGTGTTACACAAAAAGAAGCCTACGAATGTCTTGCAAGAGTAAAAGAAGCTGGAATGAGTTGGGACGCTATTATTATGACAGGTGTAGCTGGAAAAGGTAATGGAAAAATTCACATTGAACAAACAGTAAAACTATTAAATGAATTTCCACCTTATATGCTTTCTATGATGACAACTTCTGTTTCAACAGGCACACCACTTGAAAAAATGCGTGATGATGGCGAATTTATAGAATGCACCGAACTTGAAAAAATAGAAGAAGAAATTATGCTTTTAAAATTAATTGATTTTGATGATTGTTATTTTTTCGGTGGACATAACTATAAT
>CAYJDL010000371.1:0-1189 GCA_964368885.1 uncultured Desulfovibrionaceae bacterium
ACAAAATCAGAAGCTTTTTCAAACTTATCAGCATGTCGCGTCATAAGTTCCATCCCTTTTGTAGCAAAAGGAATCGTTGGGGTGATACCTGCTAACGATGCACCCGATGCAGCCGCTAATCCGCCACCAACAGCACCTCCTGCTGCTACTGTTAGGGCTACTGGCATTGCTACTTTCTTAACTGCATTTTTAGCGGCATTTGACTCTACCCCCGTCATATGTTCTTTTGCATTGTCAGCAACTGAAGCCGCAACATACGATCCACCTAAACCCAATCCCAAAGCCCCAAGAGCTCCTAGTCCTATAGCTCCAAGAGTAACAAACTCTTTTCCATTTGGGTCAACTCTACCAATGGGGTCATCAACACAATAATCATATAAATCACCATCACCACGCATGTCTTTGGCTGGGTCTTTGGTTGTAAATCTTCCTACTTGAGGGTCGTAATAACGATAACCGAATTTAACCAGTCCTGTAAAGGGGTCAGTCATGCCGATTGCAAACCCTTGAGGTATAAAAAAATCAGGTAAAGAATCATATAAAACATTACCAAAACTATCATAATCAATGCGTTTAACAATTTTTCCGGCAGAATTTATTAAAGCTCGCAAAGTTCCTACTTGATCGTAGGCAACCAGAAAATATTCTCTGTCTGAACCCCATATTCCACTTGCCATGTTCAAAATTTCTAACTGCTTACCTTGGATAAAGATACGCTTTGGAAGCATGTCTGATTGTGTTTCATATATCCATTTATATGTAGTATTTTTTTCTACGTCAACTAAATGTAAAGGAAAAATAGAATTTTGCCACGAACACTCAAAAATAATCTTATTATTACAGTATATTTTTGAAGGCATAATATTTTTTCCTTCATATTCATAGGTCACTCTCCACATAGCCGGTAGCACAGCTTGTACAAGTCGTTGATCCTCGTATGTAAACCTAATTCGACCCCACTGCTGAATAGCTGGCACAAGACGATAATTTTTTTCCCATAGACTGTTCAATCCATGACGGCGATGGTTATTTTCCCTTGAAGCTAATTGTCCTTCATCGTCATAACGCATAGCCAATCCACCAGCTTTCCAAAGACGTCCATCACGACCATAGACATAACCATACTCAATTGATGCATCATAAATTCTTTGACCATCGGCATTGTATTCATAATGTTCTGTTAGCATTC
>CAYJDL010000372.1:0-1180 GCA_964368885.1 uncultured Desulfovibrionaceae bacterium
CTACAATGTAGACATCATAGCCCAGTTCCGCCGCTTCTATGGCTGCGGTAAGACCTGCAAAGCCGCCGCCCACGACGAGGATGGAATTAGACATCCTTTATATCCTCCCTGCGTTAGATTCCATACTGCTTAAAAAGCTTTCTTTTGAAATAAAAAGTTATTTTTAACTTTTCTGTAATAATAAAATGCTTTGATTTTTTGGCTCAACACAAAAGCTAACAATTATCTATCAATTTTACTCTTGTCACTATTTTTTCATTTGAAATTTAGAATAAGCAAATTGTATAATTAATAACTATAACGAAGGGTGTGCCAAATACAGCATGGACGTAAAAAGGCGTCCAAAACGGCGCCCTTATAATCGTTGCCTAACAAATTAAATTTATTATGATTCAAAGTTAAATCAGTATTTGTGCTTTTATTTATTAATAAAACAACCAATGCACATAATTCTAAGATAACATGATTATAATACATTCTTAAACTTCATGAAAAGTGCAAGTTCTAATATTCAGTTTTAATATGTTAAATTCATACTTCTTTATTAGAAAAAGAAAAAACATTAGTAAAATTTTATATTAAAACTGCACTTTTCCAAAGTCATTATATTATTCCTATGCTCGTCCATATTTAATAATGAACGAGCAAGGAAATATTCTACTTTATTCAGTAGGAATGATTTGATAATAAGGCTTCTTAAAGAGCTTGGTTTCGCCAGTAGAAGGATCGTACTTAGAGTTAACAAAGCACTTCCACTTAGCATCGTCAAGACCCATGAAGTCCGCTCTGTAGTAGAATCCAGGATAACGGGATTCTTCACGGAAGCGAATGTGTTGCATGTGTAAACGTACTGTCCATAGACGGTGATAGTTTTCCCAGCAGCGTAGAAGTTCGTGAAGGTCACGAGCAGCTAGTTTGTAGGAGTCTTCTTCTAGCATTGATAGTAGGTGGAAACCTGTTGCTAGTAATGCACCAGAAGTTGTGTAGTAAGTAGATACACCACCGCCGTATTCGTCGGTGCACTTGATTAAGCGCATCATGAAGTTCTTTGGTGTGATGTAGTTGGGGTTAACCACTGGGTCGGTAGAAGCGTCTTTGCCGGCCAAGTAGTTATAGTAAGGACGATAGATAAGTTTGGTTAACTCATCAGCAGTTTCCTTGAAAGAAGGAGTGTAGTCCT
>CAYJDL010000373.1:0-1173 GCA_964368885.1 uncultured Desulfovibrionaceae bacterium
CTAACCTTGAAAATCCTAATTCTGTTATGCAGATGAAGTCATGGCTTTTGGAAAATGGACTTAAAATTGAAAGTCTTAATAAAAATGATGTCGCAGAAGTATTAAAAACTGCACCACCACTTCTTGCAGAAGTTTTAGAACTAAGGCAACAGATAGCAAAATCCTCGGTAAAGAAGTATACTGCAATGCAAAATGCGGTTTGCAAAGATAACAGAGTTCGTGGAATGTTCGTGTTTTATGGAGCTAATAGAACAGGAAGATTTGCCGGAAGAATTGTTCAGCTGCAAAATCTCCCTCAAAACCATATGCTGGATTTAGCACAGGCACGAGAATTTATTAAAACCGGAAATTTCGATGCACTGCAGATGCTTTATGACAATCCATCAGAGGTGTTATCGGAACTTATCCGTACTGCTTTTATGCCTCAAAACAATAGAAAATTTGTAGTGGCAGACTTTTCAGCTATTGAGGCTCGTGTTATTGCGTGGCTTGCTGGAGAAAAGTGGCGACTTGATGCGTTTGCTCGTGGCGAGGACATCTATTGTGCATCTGCATCTAAGATGTTTGGTGTTACTGTAGTAAAAGGTGGTGAAAATGGAGAGTTAAGGCAGAAAGGTAAACAAGCTGAACTCGCTTGTATAGCGGAAAATAGTCTGGTATTAACTAATGTAGGTCTTGTTCCTATACAAGAGATTAAACTACATCATAAGTTGTGGGATGGAGAAAGTTGGATAGAGCATGAAGGGTTGGTGTATCAAGGAGAAAAGGAGGTAATTACCTATGATGGACTTACAGCAACAAAAGACCACCTTGTTTGGGTCGAGGGGAAATCAGAGCCAATATACTTTGGAGTTGCCTCCACCAGCGGCGCATATCTCATACAAACAGGAGATGGTAGGCGAACAATACGGCTGGGTGAAAATTATCAGTCCGGAAAAAAGGTGGAACAAGAAAATGAATCATTGTTATGTACTAGTAGAATGTACAGGTTGTGGTCAAATAAAATGGATATCACGGAACAATCTAACAAAAGGAATTTCAAAAGGATGTCAAAGTTGTTCTCAACCAAGACAAATTCCACTGTGGTTAGACCGCAGACTGACAGCTGCAAAACAAAGATGCGAAAATCCAAAAGACAAAGGCTACATCAATTATGGTGCAAGAGGGATAACT
>CAYJDL010000374.1:0-1172 GCA_964368885.1 uncultured Desulfovibrionaceae bacterium
GATAAATCCTATGATCATTTTTGCGGTGCAGTGGATGCTATTGAAGAAAAACTCAATGCCATGGGCGCCGATGTACTGGGTACGCTTAAAATTGACGGTAAACCGCAATCGGATGCCAGTGCCATTGAGCAATTTGTGAACAATGTCCTTGCACATTGCAATAAAAAATAACGATTAAGCAATACTTTTATGGAAATTGCCGGAATTATTTCGGCAATTTCTATTTTAAAGCTTTGCGTTGATAATATTGCAAATAAACCGACTCATGCCGCCTTGCCATAAGTTCCAAAGAATAGTTTTGCTCCACATGCAAGCGAGCTTTTGTTCCCATTTCTTCTGCCAAATGCGGCGTTTGTAATATTTTTAAGATATATTCTGCCATTTTTTCATGCTCATAAACATTTAGTAAAAAACCGTGCTCCTCATGTTTGAGCATGGCAGCAATACCGTCTACCTTTGTTGAAACAATGGGTAAAGCGCAGGCCATGGCCTCCAAAATAGCATTAGGCGTACCCTCGTCAATGGAGGAGAGCGCAAATACCTTCGAACCCTGTAAAAGCTCTCGTACTTGATTGCTGGCACCATGAAAGGTTACCTGTTGTTCAATGCCCAGTCGCAAAGTCATATTTTGCAAATATTCTCTTAAATATCCATCACCCACCATATGTAAATGTGCTTCGGGAATAATTTTTTGCACCAAGGAAAAAGCACGGAGCAAGGTTTCTTGATTTTTTTCCTTCACCAAACGTCCCACATTTATAATATGAGCATGTTTTGCCAAGCCACCTTCTGCCGGAACAAAATAACTTGTGTCAATACCATTGGGAATCATGAACAAACGTGAACTTGGCAAGCCTTGTGCCAATAAGTCCTGCTCAAGAGAAGCGGCATTGCAAATATGTGTATGCGTCAATGACCACAAATAACGTTCTTTTTGTTTATACACATTGCGCTTTGAGCGAATGGAACCGACAATGAGCGGTACCGCACGCAGACGCCCCAAAATTCTGCCCCACACATTGGGGAAAGTGGTATGCAGATGAATGATAGGCGGGCGACATTTCCCAAGTTCTTGCCACAATGCCAAGGCCGCCGGCAATGGCTTAAGCGTACTGTCAGGGCGCAACGCACGCACAGGTATTCCATAGCTCTGTGCTAAATCCAAAAAATCA
>CAYJDL010000375.1:0-1171 GCA_964368885.1 uncultured Desulfovibrionaceae bacterium
GGAATTAAATAAAGAAAGATTAGAAAAAGAGTTAATGCAAAATGAAGAAGATAGTAAGCTAAAGAATAAAGAATTAGAAGATAGTAATCTAATTATAGAAACTTTAAAGCATATTTCATTTCTAATTACTAAAGATTTCAGAACTTATTTATTACAAAATAGTATTCAATTTTTAAATAAATTACTAAAAAATTATTCAAACGCTCTATTTAGTAATGAGCAAGATGTTATAAATATAAAAGAGTCAGATTCTAAATTAGATATTATGTTAGGAGATGCTACCTATGAGAGTTTATCTGGTGGAGAGCAAACAAGAGTTAATATAGCTTTATTATTAGCTCAAAAGAAACTAGCTAGCGCAGTAGGTGATATTTATTGTAATATAATAATTTTAGATGAAATATTAGGATATTGTGATTCAAAGGCTGAAAATAAAATTATAGACTTAATTACTAATGAATTAGATAATTTAGAAAGTATATATATGATAAGCCATAAAGAATTACCAATAGCTTATGATAGTGAATTAATAATAGTTAAAAATTCACAAGGACTTAGTAATTTAAAATAATACATAGAAAAGGAGGTTTATCTATATGCAAAATACTTTAATTATCATACTCATTATTTTAATTACTTTAAGTTTAGTATTGTTTTTAATTAATCTATATATTAGATATTTAGAAAGAAAAAAGATATTCTCGATTATAAACACTATGTATTCAAAAAAAGATAAGCATTTGAGTAAAAAATTACAAAAATGCTTAGAAATTATTGAAAGGAATAAGGAGGTGTAAAAAAATGAATGAAATAATATTTGAAATAGCAAAAGGATTTGAAAATAATAATATAAGTCTTCCAATAAAAGGAACAAAACAAGCAGCTGGATATGACTTTATTTGCTTTGAAGAAACTATTATAAAAGCAAATTCTATTGGTATGGTTAAAACAGGTATAAAAGCAAAATTCCCTAATAATATGGCATTATTATTATTAAATAGAAGCTCTAATCCAAAAAAGAAAGGATTAATGTTAGCTAATGGTGTTGGATTGGTTGATGCAGATTACTACTCAAACATAGATAATGATGGGCATATAATGTTTGCTTTCTATAATATAAGAAATGAAGATGTAATATTAAATATTAATGATAAAATAGGGCAAGGTGTTT
>CAYJDL010000376.1:0-1170 GCA_964368885.1 uncultured Desulfovibrionaceae bacterium
ATGAAAATGTACTGAAAGATTTTCTACATCTAACACTTTTTTTATATTTTTTTCATTCTGTTGAAGCATTTTATTTCTCCCAAAATTTCTTTTCATTTTTCTTCGCTTTTTGCAAAGGCTTTTTAGTAGGTCTTTTTACTTCTTTTACATTACGAGAAGGTTCTTGACGCATGGGTTTTTTATACTGATTGGGAGGAGGGCTTGCAACTTTTTCTAAATGATTAAGAATATAAGCACCGGATTTAGAATCAATGTTAGTGTCATTCGTGGGACTTTGCAAAGTTATTAAAGCACCGGATGGCAAACTTTCTGATCTTGGAATAAGAGCTAATCCAAAATCACAACATGCATAACGGGCTAAACCTTGCAAAAAAGGCACTTGAAATGGTGCTGAAATAATTCGCCCTTCACTTGCATTACCACTATTGCCCCCTTTAAATTCTTGAGCACTTTGCAAAAGAACAAAGGCTAAACTTAAAGCATGCTTGGTTAATTTAGCCTCAGTTGATAAATGCGTAAGCCAAGACGGTGCACCACAAGTATCAAAAGTAAAATGACACCAAGTACGAGATTCTTCTAAAGGACAAGCATCTTGATGCGTGCAAGGACTTATAGGTAATAAATCATAATTTTCAGCTGCTTGACGTAAATCTAAAATTGTTTTTCCACCAAGACGAGTTCCCGGCTCGACAATTAATAGCTGACTATCATCAGCATACAAAGGTAAGGACAGCTTTTCCAAAATTTCTTCAAAGCGTTGTTCAATATCATGTCCATGCTGACCTTTTGAGTGTCTACTTTTCAATTCATTACAAACGTTTGCAGCTGTTATAAGCCATGGTACGCCTTCAAGTTTTTGAATGTGCGACGCACTTGCTTCCAAAGGGCTACGAGCAGTAACAATACGCCAAGGACTATTATTGCCTGCAAGGTTTTCAAATAATTTTTGCCCAATATTTAAAGGATGCGGCGCAGTGTCAACACATAAAACAGTAAGTGGAATGTGTCGCCACTGTGGTTTTGCAAGCCAAAGAGCAATTGGCAAAGAAAGAGGACCACTGCCAAGATCGGCAAAAATACGAGGCTTAACTGCGGCGGAATTTTTCACAGCCAAAGGGGTGGGCTCAGATAAATCAAGTCCTTGTAAAAGGCGTGTTAAGCGTATAATAT
>CAYJDL010000377.1:0-1167 GCA_964368885.1 uncultured Desulfovibrionaceae bacterium
TGGACTACATATATACACCAGTGGTAAATAATTTGATGTTTTTTCTTTTTTAGCTGCATTTTTTATTGCGTTATACGCTGTTAAATCTTTGTATCCTGATTTATTGTATTTGTTCATAAATTACTCTCCTTAATCTTTTTTATAAAATTTACACTCAAAGCCGTCAGCATTAAGTAACAAACCCTTAGCCCATGGTGGAGTTTTACTCATTTCTTTGCATACTGTTGCAAGTGATGTTTCCTTTCTTGTTTCAATTATTATTTCGTCATGCACATGGGCGACTATGTTATAATCTTTTAAATTTTCAATTGCATACATTAAAATATCTCTGCTAATTGCCTGCACAATATTTTCTACAAATTTTCCACCATAACTTTCCAATCGTTCCCATTTTTTAGTTGCACCAACACCCTCATACGTAACACTATCACCACCGAATTGGTTTTCTCCGATACGTGGTTTTACGTATGCTAGTTTTCTTCCACTTGGTAATGTGATGAAAAGAAATCCACTTTTATAGCTGAAAGTAATACCATGTGTTTTCGTGGTGCATCTCATTTTTATACACTCAATTACAGCCTTATCTACTGCATACCAAAGCTGAACAATTTTAGGGTTTGCACTTCTCCATGAATCCACAAGTGGTTTTAGTTCTTCTTCAGCAAGTCCCATTTCTATTGCACCCATGGCCTTTAATGCTCCAACAGACCCTTGATATCCACAGTTATGAACTAACTTACCCGATACCGTAAAACGGTTATGTTTTCCGGCATTTCGTATGTCATAAACTCTAATCTTGCTGCTATTAGTTTCCAATTTTTTCTTTTCTCTAACACAGCAAGTTCCGCCGCTTCTATTACTTCGTTTCTGCTCAAACCTTGAGACAATTTCCTTACAACCACATTTTGACAATAAGGCCAATATTTCTGCTCGAATTGTGATAGTACATTTCTTCTTTGATTTACACAATTTTCTATATGGGTTACAAATTGCAAATTTCCTACTGCATAGTTTCCATTTGTATCTATTCTGTCTATTTCCATATTTCTTGTTGGTAGCCCATATTCTTGAATAAGGTATAACCCTGCCTCTGTTACATTTTTGAAATCGAAAGTTATCCCTCTTGCACCATAATTGATGTAGCCTTTGTCTTTTGGATTTTCGCAT
>CAYJDL010000378.1:0-1158 GCA_964368885.1 uncultured Desulfovibrionaceae bacterium
TCGCCCATTGAATTTGATTTTGATGCCGTGCCCCAAAAGCATTGAAGCAGAACGGCGGTACCATTCCGGAACATTGTACCATTCCGGAACATTTGGCAAATTTTCTAACAGCTACACGCAATTCCACACGTACTGCATCTGATGTTGTGTTCTTTTAAAATCTTGGGGCGAAAGCCGAGATCCTGAAACTTTACGAGGCATGATTGAAAGTGCTGAAATTGGCGTTGCAGCCTATTTCACCGTGCATACACGCTCCGTTCCAGAAACAATTAGCCGTATTATCAACGTATTTCCTACAAATGAACGCTTACAAGTAACAGCAACGCTTTTATCTTCGTTACGTCTTATCATTTCACAACGCCTTTTGCCAAGTGCTGACGGCAAAGGTCGAGTGGCTTTACGTGAATTTTTGACTTTTACCCCTCAAGTTCGTGAAATTTTACTTGAAACTCCGCCAGAACGGCTCATTCAAAAGACAGAAGAGTTTTTGCTTGCTCACGGACAACGCATTCAAGAGGCGGCGTATACAAGCTTTGAATTAGGTAAAATTACTCCTACAGATTTTAAAGCCATCTTGGCAGAACGTCTAAATATACAGGAGGATAGCAATGACACAATTTGATGAAAAAGTCACAAGACCTTGGCATAAAGTGTACTCCATTTCAGAGTATTTAAAGGACGGTGAAGTAAAATCTTCTTGGCTAAGTATTGGCGTTGCTTTTCAGAACAAAGATAATTCTTTCAATATAGTACTTCGTGCTTTGCCCATTCCTGACCCTCAAACCGGATTGGTACGCTTGCATATGCGCTTGCCATCCACAAGTAAGGAAAATGGTCAAACCGGTACAGATTTAGAAGATACATTTCAAATATTTGATATTCCCTTAAGCGAATTATAAGGAGAAACTTAATGCAACCTCCATCTTATATAATTTCACTTTCAGGTGGCAAAGATTCAACAGCAATGCTGCTTATGATGCTTGAACGTGGCGAAAACATAGCGGATATTGTTTTTTTTGATACAGGTTGGGAATTTCCGCAAATGTATGACCATCTTCATGACCTTGAGACACTTATAGGACGTAAAATTACACGTTTACGTCCTCGCTTGCCTGCATACACTGTTACAGAAAAAGTGCCTTATGATTGGCTTTTTTC
>CAYJDL010000379.1:0-917 GCA_964368885.1 uncultured Desulfovibrionaceae bacterium
TTGCCAGTACTTCCTTTTGAAATTCTGCATCACGAACTTGAGCTACAATTGCGGTATAGCCTGACTCATCTACCTTAAAAGCTTTTCCACAATGTGGGCATTTAATTTCACTCATTATTTTAATCCTTTATTTTTCATATATTTTAAATGCGTTGTATTAAGAAGGTTAAAGTTGTAATAAAGTAACCTCCCTAAAATAAATTCGTTTACGGTATGATAATTGGCGGTTCAGACCAATCAAATGCAGTAGAATTTGGTTTATATGCATTAAGCCAGTGGGCTAAATCCTCTGCAGATAGCAAACTTAGTTGTTCATATGAGCCTTGGGCAGCACGAGTAGATTCGCCGGTGCCATGCCCAAAGATAACGCCGCCAATTTCTGTGAGAATATATCTGTTATGGATTTCTTGTGATCCGGAAATTTCTTTAATGGCATATACTGAAATTTCTACTTTTTGGGTATTCACTTGACTGAATATATGAGCGCAAACATTTTCAAGGTCTTTTCTTGTAACTGAATTTTTGCCATTGCATAAGCGACAAGCAATGGTTACTTTAATTTTCGTTTTTGTGCGTATATGAGCGCAATCACAAATGACGTCAAAATAAGCTTTATACGTTTTTTCTATTCCGGAATTTACAAAATAGGGGTCAACAAAGATGAATTTTTTAGCATTTTGTAAAAGGGGTTTTACAGTGTCAGTGAGTTCATTAGCATTACGCAATGCACGTAAAGAACTATGATGATTAAAAAAAGGTGAATCCAGTTTTTGCAACCACGCTACATCTTGACACACACTTGTTTGTTTTTTTGTGCTAGGGGAAAGAATTGTGTGGAATGGGTGTCTATTATGTTCATCCACAAAACTACCGTTCCATTGCGCTGTATTGCTACGCATTATGGTTTTATCATAAAT
>CAYJDL010000379.1:927-1156 GCA_964368885.1 uncultured Desulfovibrionaceae bacterium
AAGAGCTTCGTCCATTTTTGCTATTTTTTTGGGATTATTCTCCATGGTGTCTTTTTCAGCAGTGATTTTTTTATGCAACAAAGCGAAAGTATCAGGATAGTTTGAAATTACACATGGATTTCCAATGCCTACATTTCGTATCACTGAATACAAGAGTGCTCTATTTCCAAAAAGTTCTTTCCAAATGTCTGGGTGAATAGCGTATTCGTATATCATCCGAAAAGTTCCT
>CAYJDL010000380.1:0-1156 GCA_964368885.1 uncultured Desulfovibrionaceae bacterium
CTAACCCAGGAGCTTGATTACTCATTATATTATTATATAATAAGTCAAATTCTACATTAAATTCTTCTACTGTCATTACTTAATTTTTGCTTCTAAAGTGAATTTTATATGTTGGTTTTTCGGTAACAATAAATATTTAGCTGCCATATCTATCGTAGGATCCAAACCTTTTTCACATAAAGGACTATTATCTTCAGTTAGATAATGGTATGTTCCTTTCTTATATATCAATCCTGCTTCAATAGCTTTATGAATTATAACTTTAGCTCCTAATGTTTTATCTGTAACTAACTTATAAAACAACTCACTATTTGCAGAAATTAAATTATCTGCTTTAGTTTGTAAAAACTCTAACTTAACATCTTGAGAAGTAGGTCTTCCATCTAATGTTTCTACAAGAACTCTTAGAATATCTTTATCATCAGATATTTTAGCAAATTCTTTATAACATTGCATCTTAATACTAAGTTTGTCTTTATCTCTTTTTTCTACAGCTCCTTCTTCAACAATTACAAACTGATATGTTGCTTTAGGATTAACTACAAGAGCATCCAAATTAGGTGCTATATAGTCTTTATTAGCTAATAGAATTTTATACTTAATATAATCTTCAGGGTCTGATAGATTTAAATAATTATCCTGCTTAGTAAGTCTTACAGATGATACTCCTACTTCATTGCCATCATCCCAAAAATTATCTTTTCTTTTATGAACACTTAAAGCATTTGGTTCCAATCCCATAATATGCTCCAAATAATCTTTTTCATCATTAGTTAAAACATTTACAAAAGCTCCTGAAGAAGCTAATCTTGGCACTACAAAACTCCTAACAGCATTTTCAGCCATCTTACCATATAATATATGTTTAGGATTTGATACCATGTTAGTCTGTTTAGGAACATGTCTAACTATAATTCTAGCATTTCTAAGACAATTGATAAGATTATCTTCATTTTCTTCTGCTACTACTTTTTTAGCAGTTCTTCTTGTCTTAGGTTTTTCTTCTTCTACAGTATTATCTACAGGCACTGCTACAGCCTCTAAACTATCCATTTCAAATTCATCTACAATATCATCAACATTGTAATCTACTTTTTGTTCTTCCTTTTTTGCACTCATTACTTCTCCAATTAATGATTTTAATTATTATTACAAA
>CAYJDL010000381.1:0-1153 GCA_964368885.1 uncultured Desulfovibrionaceae bacterium
AGCTTAAAGGTATCTGTCTTTGTCTCGTCTTCTTTTAATTGTAGAGCCGCTAATCTTTGGGCAGAGGTAACGCCCATGTCATAATCCCATGTGCCGTCGGTTTTATTAAAGACATAGTTACCGTACTTACCGGATACGGAAAGCTCAGTATCATTAACATCTTTGCCCAAAGTGCTGCCATAGTGAATGGAGAAAGTAAAATCGTTATAATCAGCTTCTACACCATCTTCCCAATCGGGATCGGTGATGTTAATGCTGCCTTCAATAGTTTTAATGGGTGCCATGTCACCTGCTTGCGTGGCACTGGCATCTTCTGTAACAGTAACTTTTTGCGTACCAGTTACTACCACTTCATGGGCATCGTTAGCACCTTCAATATTCAAGGTGATTTCTTGTGCATCGCTTACGCCGCCACGTTGGTCAATGGCAACAATGGGAAGTTTTAATGTTATAGTTTCATCTTGAGCGAGTTCTTTAATATAATCACTTTCTTTACTTAGGGTAAAGTTATAGGAAGCATAGGTATAAGCTGCAGAAGCTTTAGAAATAACAAAAGTACCGATAACTTCACCGCCGCCTGCGGCGTCGGTATGTCCAATTTCATAGGTAATTTTGTTACCGGAAATGACAGTGCCGATAACGGTAAAGCCATTATAGCCTTCTGCTTCAAAGCCTTTGTTTTCAATCCTAAAGACAGGAATATCACCATCACCATCCTTAGCAGAACGTATAGTTCCTGTGTGACTTAAATCACCAGCATAGGCTTTCACTGCCGCTCCGGTTTCTTCATTAAAGTCTGTATAACCTGCGGCTTTAAGCTCGGAATTGGTGCTGGCACCAGTGTTTTGGGTAATACTGGTAACTTCAGGCACATAGTTATTTTCACCATACACAGTATAGGTGATAGTTTGGCTTGTGCTAGCACCCTTCTCATCAGTGGCGGTAATGGTGAAAGTTTCCTTACCTGCTTTATCACCAAGGTCTTTCACAACTTCATAACGTTCAAGGGCGGCTAGGTAATCCTCACTGGCTTCACCATCTTGATACATGTCAGGATCAGGCTCACCATACACTGTATATGTCTTGGTAGCCGGTTGTCCGCTATTATCAATGGTCAACGTGCCGTATTTACCTTCTATGCTGACAAGACCAT
>CAYJDL010000382.1:0-1152 GCA_964368885.1 uncultured Desulfovibrionaceae bacterium
CGAGTTTCACCATCGGCGATACGGTCACAATAATTCGTATCATAGTTGCCTTTCATAATAAAGTATCTGCCGCAGCGTTTACACTTGCGAAAATGCATATCTTTCTCAAACAGCTTTGTAAATTCAAGTTCCAACATATCGTGAACTGTTCCGAATTCATATTGCGTTGTTATGAAGTGAGGAGCTTTTAATATAGCAACTAACTCATCAGGGTAATAATTGTATTTTTGAGCAAAATCATATTCAGCATCGGTTTCTACCCTATTAGAAAATGCCCTCTCAAAAACTTCTTTTTTAGGTAACCCATAAGGCATTTTTTCTCCTACACCATTTAAAGTTGTGAATGTGAAATTCTCTTTTCGACTTAAAATAGTTGGTTGATTGTGCAATGTTCTATATAGATAATAGCGTTCAGATGGATAAAGTGAAGATAAAATCTCCGGATAAAAATCTTTATCAAAACAAAATTCAAGTAGTTCTAAATAACTTTGCTGTAAATCTATTAAATACTTAATATAGTTCTCAATCATTAATCTTGGGGCGGACTGACTCAAAAATACCGGTGGGCAAATTGCAGTATAGACGGATTGGTATAAAATATCACTAAGTAGTTGCATAGTGTTTTTAAACAAATCATATTCCTGTGCATTATCGTTTGGCTGTGTAATATCCTCATTTATATCTATATGAGTGTTTGTGAAGTCAGCATAAATAAAGTCAAGTAAGCCTTGTCCATAATCTAAGGTGATAAAAGAGCCACTTAAAACATTATTTTGTATTCTATAATCAGTTGTGCATTGGTTTTCAAGCACAAATTCATAAATATCTTCTCTCTCTCTTACGAAAATATTATATTTGCTTTTAAGGATAGAGAAATATTGCTCGTTTTTAGGCGAATTAGAGTTGCTCAAAATTTCATCCTTATCATAATAATGGTCGGTTAGTAAGGATATAGTTTCTGTTTCCTTACTTAAATCTATACTAAGATTTATTTGTTTTTCTTCAGGAATAAACTGTGCTGTATTCTTGAAATATTCAAAATTTATAGTATTGCACATGCTTCAATTGTTCCTTTCTAAATTGGATAATGGAGAAAAGTATAATTAAATTATACAATAGTATTGACATATTGTCAAGTCTTGTATATAATAG
>CAYJDL010000383.1:0-1147 GCA_964368885.1 uncultured Desulfovibrionaceae bacterium
GGAGCCGATTGTGGAAAAAATACATATGAAAGATTTTGTGAAATTGCATGTTCCTTATCCATAGCATTTTGGTGTACTAATGGAATATAATAATAGGTAATTTCTCCAAACTGCTGATTTTGTTCTGAAAAGCTTGCTGTATCCATAACATATTCTGTTGGAACTTCTATACCGTACTGTGTTAACAGTTTTTGAAGGCCTGTGTCGATTGGTGCAAATACAGGTGACATTTGTTGTCATTACATAGCTGCAATTTCATCTTGTATTGCATTAAAAGGGTCAAAAAAGAGAGAAAGGTTTCCCCCCCTTAAAACATATTGATCTATTTTATAAAGTTCTTCATCGGTAAAGGCTGTTTTTGGACCATTAATTACAAGGGTATTTACATTTGTAGGTATATCCACTTCTGTTAAGTTTATCTCTTCAAAAGAATAACGGTCTGATGCCAGGCCTGCTAAAATACCTGAGCCAGCTTGACTATCTGTTATACTCATTTCGCCATGGCCAATCACATATCCAATAGTAGTAGATTTTGATAATAGTGAATCTAGGGCAGATGAAAGATTTTCCTCTATGTTCTCAAGCCCAGCTATCACATTTCCAAAAAATAATTGGCTTGCCATTTCTAATGGTACAATGCGTGACATATCTCCGTAGGAAAGAACAAGGCCGAGTATACCTGTACCTGCATAGCCATTTTCGTCTTCCCAATCAAGTTGTTGTATACCGTAGTTTTCAACAATTGTAGGAATATCGCTTGCATCAGGATTTACTTCCTCATACCGAATTTTACCTGCATGCTTTGCATTGAGGTTTGAATAGGCATTGAGTACAATTGGTTCAATGTCTGAAAACCCTTGAATATTAAAGTCTGCAAGTTCTGGAGTTAGGTACAATGTCAGAGAAACTTCTCCTTGAAGGCCTGCAAGTGAGCTTACGGCATTAATCATAGAACTCATAGTTGTGGTGAGTCTGTATTCTAATCCTTCGGTTGAAGAAACATCGACTGTTTCAATTCTATCCGCATAGGTTATTACAAGGCTCATCCAAACATTTTTAAATCCAACTTCATTGTTATTGATTTCCTGAATTTGCATTTGGCTAAGGCTATAATCTCTTGCGATTTCTTCATTTTCGGGATTATTCA
>CAYJDL010000384.1:0-1142 GCA_964368885.1 uncultured Desulfovibrionaceae bacterium
CTATCATCAGCTGTTTGGTTTTTAAATTTGTATGGGAATTGAGGATAATCTATTATAAATACATTATCAGCTTCAGCTCCTTTCATCATATGTATTGTAGATAAAATAGGTACATTTTTATCACTATTTATAATTAAAGTATCTTTAACATAAGCTATAAAATCTTTTACACTTAAATTTATTGGTTTTTTGTTTTTATATTCTTCTAAATATTCGAAAATTATATCAAAATATTCTACCAAATTATCTTCAGTATTTAAAGAGTAATATCCTTTTTCTTTAAATTCTACCATACATAATTGTAAGTAATCAATTGTATGCTTACTTTTAATTATTGTTTTATTAATTAATTTTGCCTCATTTATTAATCTTTTTTCTTCAGAATTAACATATTCTATTATTTTTTTCTCTACTATATCACTGCTGTATTTTTCTCTTATAAAGGGCTCTTTTAATTGTACGTTATTAGCTAATTGTACATCTATATTTAAATAATTATTATATCTTTTTATATAATCTTTAATACTTAATGTAATCTGATTTACAATTTTTGATACTAAGTCTGTATTTTTAAATCGAACACTTATTCTATCATTAAACACTAAATTTTTATATAATTTTAAAAGAGTTGAATTTTTTCTTCCTATTATCATATCATTATCTTTTAAATAATCTTTTATTTTATTATTCTTAATTAAGTTTATATTTCCTTTATCCTCTCTATCTTTGTTATGCTCTATTGTTGGAACTAGATCTTTGGCTAATCTTATTATTTTTTGTGGACATCTATAACATATATTTAGTGGTAGTTCTTTTAATTTAAAATTATTTTTTAAATTAAATATTGATTTTGTATCAGCTCCACTAAAACCATAAATAGCTTGCTTCTCATCACCAACAAAGATAAATCTGGTATTATTATTTAATTTTAAAAGTAAAACAAATCTTTGTTGTAATAAGGATAAATCTTGACATTCATCTACTAAAATATAATCTAAGAATGATTTTAATGAAAAAGGTATAGGCATTTTAAATATTGCAGGAAAATAAACCATATCAGTATAGTCTATAATGTAATTCCATTTACCATTTTCTTTTTGCTCTGGATTTTCAAAGTTATAATTATTTTGCTCAATAGTACT
>CAYJDL010000385.1:0-1140 GCA_964368885.1 uncultured Desulfovibrionaceae bacterium
CCATAAATACAATGGTATGTGCCGAAGTTAAAGCCCCATTGGTCATGCTTTATGGCGATGAACAAAAACCACTTTGCAGTGCAGAAAATATTTTGTCAGGAACACTTACCGATGTTAAACACGGTAGTTCTATGACAGAATATATTTTGCAACTTTTTGATAATACAGAAATATGTGTACTGTCGACTAATATTTTATCAAATATACCGCTAGGGACTTCCCTTTGGGCTGTTTTCAACGCTTCGTCTGTGGTGTTGCGTGTAGACTAGACTCTCAGAGAAACGCCCACGCTTTTATTATAAAATTCCATCACTTTTTGCAAGAATCATTTTTAATTTATACAAAGCCTTATTTGACAAATCCAATTTGTTAAACTATCGTATCTTTCTATATCAAATTATTTCAAATAAATTTACTATAAGGATATGCTATGCACTCAAGAAACGCCCTAGGCAATCTCATAAAGCGTTATAAGTCAGTATTAAATAAGTGTAACATATTAAATACTTTTGGTTCATTAGCCCTAGCATCTGGATTATTATTAAGTCCCATGCTTGTTGGTGTAGCCATTACAAAAACCAATAACACCACCATCACTTCTGGTGGTATGGTTGCCTCTCCATCTGATTCTACCCTCATAAATAATGGAGATATTTTAGGTGGGTATACATGGGATAATGGCTTAAGTTTTGCCGGTATGTATGGTTATCACACTACTGGCAGTATAGATTATTTCTTCACAAATACAGGAACTATTGACATTAGCAATATAAGTTCTGTAATCACCGGAGCCGACGCCAGTGTCTACACCTACGGCATGTATGCTTTTGGTACAGGTAATCACAGATTGACAAATTCAGGTGATATTGCTGTTAGAGCTGAAGGCGGAACAGTTAATTCTCATGCCAACTACGCTGACGCCTCGGCCGACGCCTACGGCATGAGAGCTAATGGTACAGGTAATCACAGCTTAACAAATTCAGGTGATATTAGAGTATCAGCACAAGGCGGAAAAGCTGATTCTAATGCCGCCGGAGCCTTCGCCGGAGCCTTCGCCAACGCCAACGCCAACGGCATGTATGCTGATGGTACAGGTAATCACATGACAAATTCAGGGCATATTACTGTAACAGCTAGAGG
>CAYJDL010000386.1:0-1138 GCA_964368885.1 uncultured Desulfovibrionaceae bacterium
ATTAATATTCAAAGATAATAGGGTAAATAATAAAAGTGGAATTCTAATAAATACTAATGATATTTCTTCAAATATAATAATAAAAGATCCAAGCTCAGATAATAACAAATTACAAATATATGGTGATGTTAATGGAGACGGAATAGTAGATCAATCAGACATAGATTTAATTAATTTATTTATAGCCGGAACAGAAATACCAACTGAAATACAAAATATATTAGCAGATGTTAATGGAGATGGAATAGTAGATGAAAAAGACGTTAGTTTAATTAATAATTATATAAATAATAAAGGGAACCCTGGTTTTACAGGTAAAGTTTATTTTATTAGTTCGACAGATCAAGGAATAAATATAAAATGTAATTCAGATGAAAGCAATATAGGTATCGCTAATTCTAAAATATATAGCACAATAACAGATGAAAACATATTACATATAACAAATAGTAATCATATAGAATTAAAAAGCAATAAATCGATTTTTATAAGAGGAGATGAATCAGTAAAAATAGGAACAACATCAGAATCACCTGTAATGGAGTTTAAAGATGACAATGTAACAGTTTCTAGTAATACTGCATCAGACTTATTATTTAATATTAATTATGTTGACTCAGAAACAATAAGAAATACTATTGGTAAAACTATATGGCAGTACAAATCTACTAATAAATATTTATCACTACTAAATACTGAATTATCATATTTAGAAATTAACCCAAGTACATTATTTAGATCTAATGTAAGAGTACAAAGCTCATTAATTTTAGGTGGTACTGAAAATGATACAACTCCTCAAACATTATTACAAAGATTAAATTGGTATTTAAGAGATGGAGAAGAGGGTGGAAATTATACTCATTTTACCCCACTTAATACATCACTGATTAATACAAAGGGTACTATATCATCTTTAACAACTAAAAACAGTGATAACTCTCAATGGGTAGATGTAAGAAGTAATGGTGAAATAGATATTTTAGGTAACGCTTTTGCAAATCCTAAAATAACATTTAGAGATGGGAATGCTGCTAATGATATTTTTATAGAAAAAATAAAAAATGAAAAAAGATTAAATATACAAGGTAATTTAAGTGTTAATGAAAACTTTATAGCCAAGGGAGAAGTTAGTGGA
>CAYJDL010000387.1:0-1127 GCA_964368885.1 uncultured Desulfovibrionaceae bacterium
CGCCTAGTGCGCCGTCCGCAGTTTGTAACAATGAAATTGCATCATTAGCGTTGCGTACACCTTGATTCAATGCAGCAATATCAGCTCGCATTAACTCACGAATAGCCAAACCGGCAGCGTCATCGGCAGCGCCAGTAATGCGCATTCCGGAAGATAAACGTGCAGTTGAAGTGCTTAAATTGCCATAATGAGTTGTTAAGTTGTTAGCAGCATTTAACGCCATAGCATTGTGATTAATTGATAGTCCCATAACATTCCTCCGTGAATGTTTGACAGCCTAGTGGAGCATTATTGCACGATTGCTTCCTTGCAATCTTCCACTGACAGAGCCCCTAAGGGCATAAGTTGCTTAACCGTAGAATCCTCTACGTTCCCATACAATCGGTTCCGTACAATAAATTGCATTGGAGCCTTTATTAAGTGCAAATGTCTGGGCATTTTTTACCTATCCGCCCTTGTTATTATATTTCAAGCAAGAAATATACCGAATTTAATGTCAAATAGACAATTAGTAAATATTAAAATAACTGGTAAGATATTAAGTTGTAAGGATTTTTTATTAGATGATAAAAAAATAGATAAGAAATATGCATACATAAAATTTGCTAATTTAATGTATATTTTTTTAAAAATTTTTTGGGTATATTATAATGATATTGAAAAAAATGATGATAAAGAATGGATTTTACAAAAAAAATACCCTCAAGCACCCATCTTGAGGGTATTTGCTGCCATTACTGGCGCTGCCTGTGTAGATTATGCACCTACACAGGCACACTATGCTTAGCCACCTATTAGGTTCATAGCCATACGGGGCATGGAGTTTGCTTGGCCAAGCATGGCAACAGCAGATTGAGTGAGTATTTGATTGCGTACAAAATTAGTCATTTCCATAGATACATCAACATCGGAAATTCTTGATTCAGCTGCTGACATATTTTCAGATTGAATGGTTAAATTGTCCACAGTTGCTTCTAGACGGTTTTGGAGCGCACCAATATGAGCTCTGATCTTATCCTTAGAAACGATGGCATCTGTAACAGCTACGAGGGCAACTTGCGCTTGAGATTGTGTCGATACAGGATGACCTGCATCTTCGTTACTACTATTGCCCAGCCCAAGAGCGG
>CAYJDL010000388.1:0-1126 GCA_964368885.1 uncultured Desulfovibrionaceae bacterium
ACCGCTTCCACCAAGCCGCCGCCTATCATAGATATTACGTTTTAAAAGATTTACTCCCAGAACATGACATAGCGGTATATTAAATCACAATCAATATATTGTTTAGGGCATGGCTTAGGCTATGCTTTTTTTGTCATCTGTACAAGGGAACTTTATGTAAGTATTGATGGAAAAACTTGTACAGTACTTGTACAAAAAATATTTTAAAAAAAATAAGGCTTAGGGTATTTCACCTAAGCCATTGCTTTTATTTGGTACTCGGAGCCGGACTTGAACCGGCACAGGCTTGCGCCCGAGGGATTTTAAGTCCCTTGTGTCTACCAATTCCACCATCCGAGCTAATAAGCAGGTAAGATGTGGAAGACTCACTGCGAAATAGACACTATCTCTGAAGAGCATTAATGTCAAGTTTTTTTAAAAAAAAATGCTTATTTTAAGAATTAAACATAGGTTTATAAAATTTTACACATTTAAACCTCTGTTATATCAGACTTTATAGTATCAGATTCATGGATTTTTATTTTTTCAATTAAGCATAGGTCGTAAAAAACACTTTCCCTTTTGCGTTTTTTTTTCTAATATATTTTATTACATATCGAACATGAGGAATATTATGATTCTTTGCCCTTGTGGATCACAGTTAGAGTATGAAAATTGTTGCAAGCCCTATCATCAAGGGCTACATGTTCCTACGGCTGAAGCCTTATTACGAGCACGTTTTTCAGCGTTTAATTTACAAAAATTTCATTTTATAGTGCAGACAACACACCCTGATTATAAAAAAACTATGAATTTAGATAATATTACTTTTAACATGCAAAATGTCATATGGCATCAATTGCATATTATGGAGTTGAATCAAGAAAAATTAAAAAATACTCAAGATGTGTTTGATACGATAATTTTTTCAGCTGTTTACGAACTAAACGATAATTTGCATACCCTTATTGAGAAAAGTTATTTTCAGAAAAAAAATAACACTGTTTACTATTGTGAAGATATTTCACATCACCTTGAAAGTTATTCTAGAACACAAAGTAAGTTAGGTCGTAATGAGCCGTGTTCTTGCGGAAGTGGTAAGAAGTATAAAAAATGCTGTTTTAAGTAGGATTTTATATGCCAAAAC
>CAYJDL010000389.1:0-1126 GCA_964368885.1 uncultured Desulfovibrionaceae bacterium
GATTTTCTTAGATAAGAGAAATTGTTCATCAGCAATATCTGCATCACACATATAACTCGAAACATATTCTCCGTTATTTGTTTTCGCTGGATTTGTAATGTAATCAATTCGTAGTTTTAAGCATTTTGCAACGGATTTCCCTTTGTTTTTGTGCATAGGAATTATTCTTGAAGTTGCTATTAGTTACCACCTCCTAGTTGCAAGAAAAGCAAAAGCATCTGTGACACTTTCGCTTTTACTTGATTGTTATTTCATATTCAATGGGATGATCTGATATTTTTTCATAATCAATGACACAGTATTCATATCCCTCTTCAAATAAAAATTTGTACTTATATACATATACAGTTAGATGTGAAGGCAACTCTTTTGAATCAAGAAAAAATCTCATTCCCTCTAACTCATCTTCTCTATAAGTCTCTAGTATTTCATCAGCTAAGGCATCCTTGTCTAGCACGATGGATTGATTAATTAACATGTGCAAGTTATGTGAAAATCCATTGGAATATCGATTTGTATAACTTGACATAGCTTCCATTTCCCCTTGATGTAGAAGCAATGAAAAGACACAAACAACACCTAAAACAATGAGTACTCTTTTAAAAACTTTCAATTATCAACCTCCATTAATCCCTGTATTTCTTACGGAATAGCTCCGTACGAAATCATCTAATGAATACATTATATAATGTATAAGTCTATATGTAAACAACTGATATGTATTAGTCTTGTATTACTACATATAATATTGTGAGAGGTCAGAAAAACATGAAATTACGAGTATTGAAAATCTTAGAAGAAAAGAATCGTTCCAAATACTGGTTGTATAAACAAATGGATATGAGTTATCAAAACTTCAATCGCATGGTGAATAATGAAACCAAGTCGATTAAATTTGAGAACCTTGAAGCTATCTGTCAAATTTTAGAATGTACTCCTAATGACATTTTTGATTTTGACCTTGAAGATTAAAGTTCAGATTCGATTAGCTTCGTATAAAGCTCCCTTGAATAGCCTTTGATGTCTGCAACATCGCTGGCTATTTTTTCAATATCTACTCCATAAATATTTCCTGTTTCGTTGGCTCTTTTTGCAAGCTGATTAACATTCTGCCCTATGCGTGAAA
>CAYJDL010000390.1:0-1122 GCA_964368885.1 uncultured Desulfovibrionaceae bacterium
AATGCAAGAAGTGTTCTGAAAAGAATACCAAATGTGCTAAGACAAAGTGTAAAAAATGTTTCGAGTATTCCCAAGATGAATTTTTAAGAATACCAGAATATTTTTACCAAAAAAATAAGGCAGGAAATCACAAAAAATATTATGATTTTCTTTCAAAAGCATTGACTAGTAGTATGGAATCGAATTCTATAAATAATGAAATCATGAATATTCTTCCCCATCATATTATTACAACTAATTATGATGCGCTGCTTGAAGACTCAAGCAACATAAATACAACATTTTATGACGTCATAATAAATGACAGTGATTTGTTGGCTAAAGCGAACGATAGGTATATTATTAAGATGCATGGAGATCTAAAAGATCCTAAAACAATAATATTAAAAGAAAGCGACTATATTAACTACGAACAGCAGCATATTTTAATCAGCACATTTATTAAGGCTTTACTCACAAATCATACTTTTTTATTTTTAGGGTATGGTTTAAATGATTATAATTTGAATTTGATAATCGGATGGATTAATTTTTTTTCAGACATTCATAAAATTGAAAAGCGTCCAAGAAATTTTCTGGTTCAAGATAAAAAGGCATCCAAATTTGAACAAAAAAGACTCACAAATAGAAATATCAATGTAGTTGCATTAGATGAGATTCCGAAGGAAGTTGAAGATAGAATTGGAACTCCGAAAGACTTAACGGATGGTATTGGAAGAAAGCTCTTTTTGTATCTAAAGTGTATTACAAAACCAGGTCTGCTAGATGAATACAGTTCGTTAAAAGTCCTACACTCGAATTTCCTATAATGATTTTAAGAATGTTTATTGTTTTGGGAGAATGGAGCTTAAGGCATCTAGTTTAATCTTATATGATGAAGAATGGTATGATAAAATTGTTCCACTTATTACAAAAGAGAATGAAATTATAGTTAAAACATTTGCTAAGACAGGAATTACTAATCTGGTGAATTATTCGAATGGTACAAAATTGGATTTACCAAGCATATTGTACGATGAGGATGAATTGTTTAAGATATATGTGAATAATGATTATCAAACGCTGTTCTTAAAATTGGAGGACAGCAAATCTTCTAGAGAAATTTTATATTATAATAACTTG
>CAYJDL010000391.1:0-1114 GCA_964368885.1 uncultured Desulfovibrionaceae bacterium
ATGGCTTAACAAAAAGAGCGGTGCGACTCTCCTCGCAGTGACTTACGGCGACACATAAGCTAAACTGCAAAAATATTTAACAAATAACTTGCGTTTTAGATTCAATTCTTGTATTATGTTCGTATGAAAATTATAAAAATTGATTTGTCAAAGCAGCAACAATCTGAATTAAAGCAATTACAGAGAAGATTTGGTGATTATCGTTCCGAACGAGCCTTAGCAGTTCTTCATTGTAGCGAAGGTATGAAAGCTACTGAAATTGCACATATTTTGAAACGACAAATTAACACAATCTGTAACTGGTTGAATGCTTTTCTTGAGCACGGCATTGAGGGGCTTAGTCGGAAATATTCTACAGGTAGACCAAGTCAGCGTAACACGAAACTTATTCCTAAGATTGAAGAATATCTTGAAAATTCTCCTAAAGACTATGGTTTAGGGGAAATGCTTTGGACGGTAAATACTCTGCGGGTTCAGTATGAAAGAGACACGGGAAAAAGTGTGAGTGAAGATACTGTAAGAAGGGCTTTGCACGATGCTGGGTATTCATCAAAACGTTCCAAGAAAACACCTCCTTATAATGCACCCTCAAAAGAAGAAAAATTGAAACGTGTTCAAGAAATAATCAAAGAAATTGGCGAACTTTCGTTTCAAGAGGATGTTGAGGTAATGTTTATCGATGAAAGCCATTTTTCCACTGAACCATATGTTATCCGGGGGTGGAGTAAAAAGGGTGAGCATTTTTCCCCTGCCGACTCCAAAAAAACGCGAAAGTTGTACCATATTTGGTGCATACGCACCGCAACGAGATGCTTTTTATTGGAAGAGTGCGAATAAAGGTAATGCAAAAAATTTCAAAGGTTTTCTGCATCAACTTCGAGCACGTACCGTTGGCAAAACATTAGCTATCATTTTAGATAACTCCTCGATTCATCACGCAAAATACATACAAAAATTTACTAGAAAATACCCACAAGTAAAGCTATTTTTCCTTCCTCCGTATTCGCCTGAGTACAACCCTGTAGAGCAAGTTTGGAAATGGTCAAAGGCGCAAGTATGCTCAGTTAGAACTTATGAAGGTGGAATAAGTGAACTGCTTGGAGCCTTTAGAAAA
>CAYJDL010000392.1:0-1112 GCA_964368885.1 uncultured Desulfovibrionaceae bacterium
AAGGTACAAAGGCGTAAATAAATGGACAGCTCTGCCAAAGTGTTTACGAGTTTCATCTTGAGCTCTTCGAGCCATATTTTCCAAATATGGTGTGGCTAACGGGCTTAATAGAATCAAAAAATCTTCAAGAGTTAAACGCTCTCGATCAAGAGCTGCCAAGATTTTTTCAGAAGTAGCTGAAGCTAAGATTTGAAGACGACGTTCCAAAGGCCAATTTTCTAAAGTGTCTGCAAAATTTTTCATATGTGATCTTTCTTTTATGAATCTAAAAACCCAGTTAAAGGAGATGAAGCAACAGCCATACCTGAACTTTCAGCACCAAGTCCGGCGCAATAAGCTTCCCGTCCTGCTTTTACAGCCAAGGCAAAAGCTTTTGCCATACTTAACGGGTCATTAGCTGAAGCAATGGCAGTATTTACAAGACAAGCCGCCGCTCCCATTTCCATAGCTTCACAAGCTTCTGAAGGCTTACCAATACCTGCATCAACAATAATCGGTAAATCCATTTCTTCAATTAAAATTGCAATCATTTCCTTTGTGCGCAATCCCCGATTTGTTCCAATTGGCGCACCCAAAGGCATAATAGCAGCAGCTCCAGCATTTGCTAGGTCACGAGCAACATAAAGATCTGCATTCATATATGGTAGAACAACAAAATCTTCTTTTGCTAAAATTTCTGTAGCCCTAGCTGTCTCATAGCCATCAGGCAAAAGATAGCGTGTATCGCTAATTACTTCAATTTTAATCCAATTTCCACAACCGGCAGCTCTTGCCACACGAGCTAGACGCACAGCTTCTTCAGCATTGCGTGCTCCAGAAGTGTTAGGAAGTAGCTTCATATGTTTGGGGATATAGGACATAATCCCTTGATTTTTCGCATTTTGAACCTGCACACGGCGTAGCGCAACAGTAATAACATTGGATTGACTTGCGTCACATACGTCAGGAATAAGCGCATCAGCACCATATTTGCCCGTTCCAATAAAAAGGCGACTAGACAATGTTTCACCACCTATCTTCCAAGCATGAACATCCATTAACCACCTCCCACAAAATGTAATATCTCTAACACATCATCACCTTGAAGTATGCAATTGGCAAATTTCACATTT
>CAYJDL010000393.1:0-456 GCA_964368885.1 uncultured Desulfovibrionaceae bacterium
AAGCACTTGGTGTTTCACAAGCTTTAGAAGAAGCAGGCCGTGATGATGTTGTAGTAATTGCAGCAGGTAACTCAAAAGTAGGTATGGACTTAGTAGCAGAAGGAAAACTTTCTGCAATCACCTATCAATCAGCTGAAGCTGACGGTGCTATTCCTGTGAAACTAGCAGCTGATTACTTTGCCGGTAAAGATATTGGTTCAAATGCAGCATACTACTTACCTCAAGCAGTAATTACTCCTGCAAATGTAGAAGCTTATATGCCAGCACAATGGTAAAAGAATAATTTTACCATATTTTTATTAATATGATTACTATAAAGTCGATGCCTAGGTATCGGCTTTATAGTATAGAGAATTTGTATAAATACAATAAAGTAAATATATAGAGGTATTTATGAAGCGATATGGACAAATAATTAAGGTAAGACCGGAAAAACTAGAATATTATAAGAAAATT
>CAYJDL010000393.1:484-1093 GCA_964368885.1 uncultured Desulfovibrionaceae bacterium
GGCTGATATGGCTAAAATGGCAGCTGACCAAACTACACAAAAATGGTGGGATGAATGTAAACCATGTCAAGAAGTTTTTGAAGGTGCTCAAAACGGTGAGTGGTGGGCAAATATGGAAGAAGTGTTTCATTTAGATTAAATATACATTGTATTGGGGGTAAGTATGACAGATAAAGCTACTAAATTAGATAGAGTATATAAAGCTCTGTCGCATAAAGACTCAGATGTTGTTGCCGTCGGTGATTTTTTTTGGACCGGGTTTTTAAACAAATGTAAAGATAAATGGGGAGAAAATTTTGACCCATATCGACACTTTGACTTAGACTATGTTGTAATAAATCCTAATATGGACCCTCATATAAAAGACTTTGAAATACTTAAAGATGATGGTCACAACATAGTGGTGAAAACAGGTTTTGAGGCTACAATCTGTCGTAGAGATGACTTACCAATGCCACACTTTGAAAGTTTTTCAATTAATGAACCAGAAGAGATGGAATCATTTTTGTTTGACAAACCGGATGAATCAAGGCTAAACCGCGCCGGAGATGATCAAATAAATTGTGTTGGAGATGCTCTGGGAAGAGCTATTCCCTCATAGATAGATAG
>CAYJDL010000394.1:0-1087 GCA_964368885.1 uncultured Desulfovibrionaceae bacterium
CGAGTCCTGCTACGGTAAAAGTAATGGCAGTTGCAGAAAATAGAACAAACTCATATATAGCAAGTGCAACTTTTACAAAAATGACTGACTACTATGTTGCTGCAGGTAGTTTAGATGCCAATGCTGGAACGGCAAGTTCACCACTTTTAACTGTTCAAGAAGCGGTAAACAGGATTAAAACTGCAGCCGGTAACAAAGATGATGATACAATGTATACCATACATGTAAACGGTACTACCTCTGGTGGAAGTGCCGGTGGCAATGCTGTAGATATTACTTCTTCAAAAGTTCTTAATATTTCAATTGTGGGTAATGGAAGTGGTATAATTGATGGGCAAGGTAATAGGCGAGTTCTACATGTGAACGGGGTAGGAGTTAATGTAACGCTTTGCTCTGGTATAACTATTACAGGTGGTTATACTGATGGTTTCGGTGGGGGTGTGCTTGTTTCATCTGGGGCAACGCTTACAATGAATGGCGATAACCTTTACATACAGGGGAATAATGCTCAACAAGGTGCAGGAATTTTTGTAAATAGTGCAACCTTGGTAATGGAAAAAGGAAGTATTATTTCTAACAGTGCAATTGTGCACGGTGGTGGTATTACTATAAATGGAAGTGAATCCCGTGCAACTATGAGTGGTGGAACTATAAGTGCTAATGAATCAGAAAACAATGCAGGTGGTGTGCTTGTAAGTTATGGAACTACCTTTACTATGACAGGCGGAACTATTAGCCATAACAAGGGCGGCTTAAACACTACAAATAATGGTGGCGGTGTGTACGTTGAAGGTAGCGCTACGCTAAACCTAAGCGGAACTCCTACAATATATGACAATGGAAGTGGTGGTAGTATTTCTGGTGGTACTTGGAGTGGTGGAAAGATAAGCAATATCTTTATTGCCTACTCTGGTGATGCGACAGTAAGCCCAGTGAAACTCGTAGGTGGTCTTACCGATGGGAAAATAGGAATAACTCCTCTTAATTCTGGTGCAGGCGATGTTATTGTACAAGGTGCCAATGGCTATAGCATAGTAGATACCGATAGGCAAAAAATTGCTCACGATCCAACATCAAGTACTAGCTT
>CAYJDL010000395.1:0-1085 GCA_964368885.1 uncultured Desulfovibrionaceae bacterium
GTTTGCCAATAACTTTACCAATATCTTCTTTCGCTACTTTCAATTCGAGAACAGAGGTTTGTTCCCCTTCTACTTCTCTAACTTGAACACTTTCAGGTACGTCTACTAATGCTTTTGCTATGTATTCAATAAGTTCTTTCATATGCACCTCCCAAAAATCAACAGCATGGAGGACCTTATCACCTAGCCCATATGCTTTTTAATGAGCGAGCGCACAGTGTCTGTGGGTTCAGCTCCTTGCTCTAGCCATTTTTTGATGTTTTCTGCATCAAGTTTTACTTCTGCTGGTTCGGTCATAGGGTTATAATATCCAAGATATTCCAATGCACGACCATCACGACGTGTTTGAGCATTTGCAGCTACGACACGGTAGAAGGGTTTCTTCTTACTACCCATGCGGGTTAGTCTTATTTTAACAGCCATTTAACATACTCCCATTTATGTTTGTATAATATATATCTTACCATAAAAGGCAAGAACAACTCAGGATTTATTCTTAAAAGTCTTAAATCGTTTTTAAATATATAGTAAATGTGCAAAAAAGTAAATACAAATATTTAAAAAATAAGGTCTTGTATTATTTCTTTTTTCTTTGCCGTTTTACCTTTGGGTCTCGTTTTTTTATTTTTTTAGTTGCACTTTTATTGCGAGCTTGACCTTGAGATCCAAACATGGGATCCATACCGCCCATACCACCTAGACCGCCCATGCCGCCCATTCCACCTAAAGCGGACATGTCAGGCATACCACCCTTTAAGCCTTTAGGCATTTGCGGCTTCTTGCCACCCATTAAACCCTTCATCATTTGACGCATTTGTTCAAACTGACGCAACATTTGGTTTACTTGTTGTACAGTAACTCCAGCTCCTTTAGCAATTCGTGCACGGCGACTACCGTTAATGATTTCTGGACTACGGCGTTCCTTCATGGTCATTGAGTTTATAATTGCTTCAGTTCGGGCAAGTTCTTTTTCGGGAACAGCATTTCCGGCTTCGCTAAGCTTTTCACGCAAAGACCCAAGCCCCGGAATCATCTTTAAAATGCTATCCAAAGAGCCAATTTTCTTAATGCTACGCATCTGCGTG
>CAYJDL010000396.1:0-1084 GCA_964368885.1 uncultured Desulfovibrionaceae bacterium
AATCCCGCAACATAATGCTGCGGGAACCTTTTTAACTAAAACAAAAAAAGGGAGCCATAGCTCCCACCTTTACTCTTTAGTTAATTTCTCATAAATTCTGTCTAAATCATCTCTTGAAAAATATTCAATTACAATAGAGCCTTTATCAAAGTTTCCGTTTAGGCTTACCTTTGTGCTCAATGCTTCAATAAGTTGGTTTTCTAAATAAGCATAATCTGCATCTTTTTTTGAGTGTTTTAAGCTCTTTTTTACCGGTATTCATTTCGCCGGCTTGGCTTTCAGCTTCACGAACAGAAAGCCCACCACCTATGATGCGAGCAAAAAGAATACGCTGATCAGATGGGCTTATTACAGATAATACTGCACGGGCATGTCCCGCACTTAATGTTCCGTCTAAAAGTGCTTTTTGCATATCTTCTGGAAGTTTTAACAAACGAAGTGCATTTGCAACCGTTGAACGATTTTTACCCACACGCTTTGCAACTTCCTCTTGGGTAATATTTGCAAGTTCCATTAAATTATGATATGCCTTTGCTTCTTCAAGAGGGCTTAAATTTTCACGCTGTATGTTTTCAATTAATGCAACTTCCAGTTTTTGCTGTTCGGAATATTTTTGCACTCTTACAGGAATTTCTTTAAGACCTGCAAGCTTCGAAGCGCGAGTACGTCTTTCCCCAGCAATAATGTAGTACGTTCCATCTCCTGCTTCTTCTACCAGGACAGCTTGAATAACACCATGCTCTTTAATTGAATCGGAAAGCTCTTTTAAAGCCGCATCATCAAATTCACTTCTTGGCTGATGAGGATTTGGTTTAAGTAATTCAATATTAACATAAAAATCTTTTACAGAGGAAACTTCTTTTGAAGAAGTTTTAGACGAAGATTCATTTTTTATAACTTCTTCTTGAGGAGAGTCGCTTTCAGCTAGCAAAGCCCCAAGCCCTTTCCCTAAGCCTTTTTTAGCCACGTTCAATTACCTCTTGAGCAAGTTTTTCATAACTTCTTGCACCTGCGCAACCAGGATCATATAAACAAATAGGCTCTCCATGCGAAGGAGCTTCTGAAAGTCGCACATTTCGGGGAA
>CAYJDL010000397.1:0-1077 GCA_964368885.1 uncultured Desulfovibrionaceae bacterium
GGCTGTTGTACAGGGAAAAAATTGAAAAAATTCTTTTCATATTCTTCTAAACTTTTCACATTAAAAAGTTTTAATCCGCTTTTATTCATGCTCAGCAAATTTAAGTCCTTATCAAAAAAGCTGATGCTCATGGGAATATTATCAAGAATAAGCTTATTGCGTTCTTCCAATTTTTGCAGATTTTTTTCTGCCATTTTTAAGGCTCGTAAATCTTGTTTATAAGCAATGATAACCTTTTCACCTTTATAAGAGGTACGTACCAAGGTAACTTGTGTCGGTAATTCTGTACCATCACGTAATAGGTGCATCCACTCTGCTGAATAGGCACCGTTTTTAAGGGCAGTGGCAATATATTTTTTAGCAACTTCGGGACTGGTTTGACCACTTGACTGAAATTCCGGAGTCAAAGTAAAATATGCATCTATATATTCTTGTTTGCTGTCAAAATCAAAAAGTTTTAAACATTCAAGGCTACAATCAAGAATTTCCCCTTTTTCGTTCCAAATTTCTGCCGCCAGCGGAGTGGAGTCAAGCATCAACTGTGCGCTTTCTTCAGCACGCTCAACACGCTGTTCGGCTTGTTTTTTTGCCGATAAGTCATAAATAAATTGTAAGCTAAATTTTTCTCCGTCAATTTCTTTAAAAATCAAGATGTTGCCGGTGGTAACGGTATTTCCCTTGCTGTCAAGCCAATCCCATTCCATGTCAACTCGTCCTGTTTCAAAAACTTCTCGAAGGTATTTATAACCTACTTCACGAGAAGGCAGCCCGTTTGCCTGAAATTCAGGCATGAATTTTAAGGGATTCTCATTGTATTCATCGATACTTTCAAGATGAAGCAATTCCAAAAAAAGCGGGTTGCAATGCACAAGCTCTCTGCCCTCACGCCATAAGCATAATGCAGTGGGCGCATAGGCAAAAAGTGGGTGTATTTTTTTGAATTCTTGCAGCTTTTCTTCTACTTTAGGTGCAAGCTGCGGTAAATTACTCATTCGTGCCACAATGTAGGTGTCGTCGAGATTTTTAAGAATTGAGAGAGCGTAAATAATTAATAATTCATTGCCGTTTGGCAAAATA
>CAYJDL010000398.1:0-1074 GCA_964368885.1 uncultured Desulfovibrionaceae bacterium
GCAGTATTACTGTCGCTATCGGTTACGGTTACTTTGAAGCTATCGGTGAGAGTTTCATCATCAGAGTTAGCTACACCACCAATGTTTGCACCATGTTCGCGTGCGCCATCTTGAGTGTACTTGTAGGTAAGATTACCACCACTATATGAGAAGTCAGACAATGTACCGTGTTCGCCATCAAATGTAGCAGGATTCGTAGTTACAGTACCATTTGGGCTAATTCTAATATCAAATGTATCGCCATCTTCATTTTTTAAAGTGAGGATAGTGTCACCATTGCCAAGGGTTACAGCGATAGTTCCAATGACAGTTTGGGCATCACCATCAGGACCAGCATTTCCAGCACGAGTATCATTTTCGTCGTCGTAAGTACTTACGCTTGAATCGCCAACTTCAGGAACAATATTGGTGTCAGTTACGGTTACATCAACTGTATCGTCTACAATCGTTAACTTTTCAAAGTTACCAACCTTTATTTGATCTTTTACTATACTTGTAACACTCAAAGTGCCACTTTCGTTAGGTGTAACTGTGAAAGTTTCTACAGTGGAGTTGCCTGTGAAGGTCACAGTTTTTGTAGTACCATCATTAAAGGTTACAACAACTTCTAAAGTTTCACCAGCATCTACCTTGTTGGAAAGCGTCAAAGTATATGTGATTTCCGTGCCTTCATCTACGCCACCAGTAGGTGCATTAGAAGATAAGGTTAGAGTTGTTTCGTCAGCATCGTCAGTTACAGTAGTGGTAACTGGTGCTTCATCAAATACAACATCTTCAAAGCCGCCGTTATTAGTAGCGTCAACGCCCTTAATGCTTGCGCTATGGGTGCTGTCACCGTCCTCGTACACGTTATCAGTACGTTCAGTTACTGTGAAGGTAGCTGTTAAACCATCACTGATGCTACCGTCAGGACGCTCAGTTCCTTTAGGATAGATAGTTACAGTTCTATCAACATTATCTACAGTTACAGTTACCTCCATTTCGCTTTGAACTTCTGCGCCAACCGTTAATGTATATTTGATAGCTGCATCGCCAGCGTCTTCTGTGCTGGAGGCGGGGTCAGCTGTAAGCGTA
>CAYJDL010000399.1:0-327 GCA_964368885.1 uncultured Desulfovibrionaceae bacterium
CAGAGCAAGGTATACCAATCCCCATTGGAACATTTTCCGGATTACCAATTTTGGTTGGGAAAGGGTTTCCCGTAATGCTGGAAATGAATCTGATTGGATCCGTAAATTGCAGCTTTGATTCGTCGTTTACATCGGCGGGTATAAACCAAACGCATCATAAAATATTGCTTGAAATAGAGGCAGTAGCAAATTTGATAATGCCACTTTATGCGAAGCAAGCCAAGGTTACATTGCAAATACTATTTGCAGATAATATCATAGTCGGCGAAGTGCCAGAGTTTTTATTTACAAAATAATTTCAAATAATACTTTTCCAGCATATAGTGA
>CAYJDL010000399.1:337-1073 GCA_964368885.1 uncultured Desulfovibrionaceae bacterium
TAATTGGTGGTTTAATACTTGCAAGCATAATTGGGGATAACTCTTGCTGTTGTTCATCATATGCACCACAATATTGTCCACAGCCAGTTTCAACTTCGATCTGTCCTGTTCAGTATCCTTGCCACGTGAATTCTTGTGGCTGCGGTTACTTTAATGTTTGTTAATAGAAAAACAAAGACGCATATTGTTAATTCAGTATGCGTCTTTTTCTTTGTCTTATTATCATATCAATATCGTATCGCAGAAGCCCAATGAAATCACTGAACAGAACCAAATCCTCAATTGACATACACTTAGATATCGCAATTGCAGAAGTCGCGGCAAGTGCTACTAACTTATCGCCGGTTATGTCTTGCTCTGGGCATTTTTCTTTCATTATAAAAATATATGATAAATAATTATACTTCGTTATATTAAATTAATTTTTTGTGATATTTTCCGTTGCAAATTCTAATGGTGATATAACAGTTCTAAAGGCAGAGCAGTTAAATGTTTGCAATGTTCTTTTCTTTTCTGGGTTATCGTTTTTTATTTTTTCAAATTCATAATCATTAACTGCATCTTTTACAAGATCAATAAGAACGGTTTGTCCGACTTCGGATACTTTATCTAGTATACAAATATGTTCGGGCATCTCGGTTTCAAGATTATCAGCATCATGCATGTTTGCTTTTTTTTCTTCCAACAATACTTCAAGGCTTTTTAATGCTTTATTAAAGTCTGTATTTTTATAAAC
>CAYJDL010000400.1:0-1071 GCA_964368885.1 uncultured Desulfovibrionaceae bacterium
CTTAATTAGACAATTTTTATTCGGTCATATACAATCTGAAAGACGAGGTAAAAATATGTCTAAACCAAAACAAAATTATACAGATGATTTTAAGAAGCAAATTGTAGCTTTACGTCAAGGTGGTCGCAGTGCATCAGAGCTTGCAAGAGAGTATGGCATTGCCAAGTCAACTGTTATAAAGTGGTGTAATGATTTTACAAATACAGGTTCTTTTAAAGCAAAGGACAACAGGACAGATGAGCAAAATGAGCTTCTTGCTTTGCGTAAACAAAATAAGCAACTTTTGATGGAGAACGACATTTTAAAGCAGGCAGCACTGATAATGGCACGAAAGTAAAGCTAATTTTAGCTAATGCCAGTAGACACAGTATCAGTGCTATGTGTAAATTGTTAAGGATTTCTAGAAGTATTGTTTATTATCAAAAAAAGCAAAAGCTGCATAATACCAAGTTAGAAAATGAAATAATTTCCATATTTAGGAAAAGTAGAAACAATTACGGAACACGAAAAATTAAAGCAGAACTTAGAAAAAAGGGGTTCACAACATCAAGAAAGACAATACAAAAAGTAATGCAAAAATATTCATTAGTATCCAATTATACAGTAAAAAAATATAAGCCGTCAAAAGCCAAGCCAAACAAAGCTAATATTGAAAATATTGTAAATCGTGAATTTAATGACAGATATAACTTAGAAGTAGTGGTAAGCGATTTAACATATATAAATATTTCAGGTAAATGGAATTATATTTGTTTATTGGTTGATTTGTTCAATAGGGAAATAATAGGATACTCGGTTGGAAATAAAAAAGATGCAAACCTTGTAAAAGACGCATTTTTAAGCACAAGTATAAACTTATCGAAAGTCGTGGTTTTTCACACAGACAGAGGCAGTGAGTTTAACAATCGAATTATTAATGAAATATTACATGCGTTTAAAATTAAAAGGTCTTTAAGTAAAGTTGGTTCTCCTCATGATAATGCCGTTGCAGAGTCAACTTACAAAACATTGAAAACAGAGTTTGTAGGAAAAAATCAATTTTCTAGCCTGTGGCAAGTCAAAGTGCAACTT
>CAYJDL010000401.1:0-1069 GCA_964368885.1 uncultured Desulfovibrionaceae bacterium
ATGGGCAGAAGGTCAAGCTGAAGCTGATAGATTATATTCTGTCAACATTGCTCGTATGGTACGAACATATAAAGGTATTATGCTTTATCATTTGCTCACGGCACAACATCTTATGAGCAAGGTTAATACTGCTTCTGCTGACCTTGGTTTACATACAACTAATGGTGGCAACAAATTACATATTGGACAAAAAGTATATAGAATTACAGCACCTTCTCGCTTCACTCCGCAACAAAAGGCGGTCAAAAAATGAGTAGCGTAAAACTTTATCCAAATGAACCACGCATTAGTTGGGATAATACCGACATTGATGCTTTGCTTTTATGGGGTACACTTCAAGGGATGTCTGACCTTTGCTTACGTTCAGCAAGCCCTGCTTGGATGCGTTTGCATGGGAAGTGGCAATGCGTCACTCACAGCTCCATAAGTGCCGATGAACTTTTAATGGCATTAGAGAAGTTTACCAAAAATAATTCTGCATCTGCCTTCATTAAATCAGGGCAGTCTGACTATGATTTTGCCCATCAAGTAGAAGAAAATGGCATTCGGCGGCGATTTAGAGGCAATGCCACACCTGTAGCCGATGGTTACAGCACAGGTGTAAAGCTTGTTTTCCGTGCCATTCCTTCTTTTCCTCCTGCTTTGGAAGAATTATGCGTTGAACAGGGCATTATTGACCATGCCATGCCAAGTAATGGTCTTGTCTTAGTGACAGGAGTTATGGGCAGTGGAAAATCTACTCTTTTGGCTGCCATTTTACGACATATTATTGAAAAAGGCGGTCGTCATGTATGTACATATGAATCGCCCATTGAATTTGATTTTGATGCCGTGCCAAAAATCGGCGGTCCCATTTCTCAAAGTACCATTCCGGAGCATTTGGCAAATTTTTTAACAGCTACACGCAATTCTACACGCACTGCACCTGACGTTGTGCTTATCGGCGAAAGCCGAGATCCTGAAACTTTACGAGGCATGATTGAAAGTGCCGAAATTGGCGTTGCAGCCTATTCTACCGTGCATACACGCTCCGTTCCAGAAACAATTAGCCGTATTATCAACGTATTTC
>CAYJDL010000402.1:0-1064 GCA_964368885.1 uncultured Desulfovibrionaceae bacterium
TTAGGGTTATAAAGTATCGAAGCTGTGCGAGAGATATTGCTTTGCTTAATGAAGAACATATGTAGAAAAGAACGCAAAGAAAGCTGTTGAGTTTTCCCTGCTTGTGACATGAGTATTTTGTGTGGTTCCTCAATGCCAATCATTTGCAACCACACACTACTAATATTACTTTTTGAGCTATTACTTGTACTGTAGTCCTTGCTTTCAAAGTTTGGATCAGTCCCCGAAACATTAATCTTGTTTTCGCCATGTTTTCTTCTGAACACTACAGTTCCATTTGGGGTTTGAGTATGCAGTGTAAAAACATCATACCCAAGGGTAGGGTCAAGTCTAAGTGGTTCATTTATGCTTGGGTTATAGCCAAACATATAATCTATGATATCAGAAATAAGACTTTTACCTGTATTGGACGGGCCGAGAATGAAATTCAGGCCTTTTCCAAACTCAACAACAGACGGTGTTTTCCCTGCGCCTGTTACCACGAGTTTTTCAATATAAAACTGTGCCATATACTCAACCCTCCCTTATCAGTGTAATAGTTTTTTGATTAATGATTCTACCGAGTTTATGCTCTGAAACACCAAGTTCGGCAATGACTTTTGCCGCTATGCTACAGTATGCATCTGCATATCCGGTATCGAGCTCTGCTGAAAAATCTCGTCCATTTTCACTCAGACTGTACATAAATCCATTAGATGTATTCTCGACGGATACCAGTCTATCTAACACCAACTTTTTCAGCGATACTTTCACAGTAGCACGTCGAGAAGCCAGCTCGCCGAAACGGTATTTATTGCTGCCATGGAGATTGTACTCTGCCATATCAAAGTCGCGGGCATAAACGATTATGTGATCAAGCGCGGCTATTGCCCCCTCAGTCAATGACTTGTTGTCGGAAGCTTCTAAAATGAGTAAAATTCGCAGATACAACTCAAATTCCGAGCCTATAATATTACTCATTTCTTCACCCACCTTAACTTGCTCTCGTTAACTAAGAAATGACACATACCCTTAAGGATTTTATTGCTTATCCAGTTTGGGGATGAGCTGAGCATATATTTTTG
>CAYJDL010000403.1:0-388 GCA_964368885.1 uncultured Desulfovibrionaceae bacterium
AAAGAGACTTTCCGGCTCTAAAAATAATTGATGCCTTTCTCTTTCCCCAAACCGAACAACCTTGTCTTCTATGGAAGGACAGTAACGAGGCCCTATACCGCTTATTTTCCCAGAAAAAAGAGGAGATAAACCTATGTTCTCTCTGATAACATCATGTGTTCTTTCATTTGTATAAGCAAGATAACAAGGAACCATAGGTCTGTCAACCTTTTCGGTATCGAATGAAAAAGGAATTATTTTTTCATCTCCTTCTTGTATTTCCATTTTTGAAAAATCGATACTGGAGCGTAAAATTCTCGGGGGAGTACCCGTTTTTAATCGTCCCATTGTAAAACCATGCTTTACCAAAGAGTCTGTTAATCCAAAAGCCGCTTGCTCTCCTAACCGT
>CAYJDL010000403.1:398-1064 GCA_964368885.1 uncultured Desulfovibrionaceae bacterium
CATCATACGGGCCTATAAAAATCTTGCCACCCAAAAAAGTTCCTGTTGTTAAAACAGCTGCTCTTACAGGAATTTTTCTTCCTCTCTGTGTTATAAGAGCGGTAATTTTTTGTTCTCGAGGAGGCATTCCTTCAACGGGGATTGTTTCAATATCCACAACAGTGTCTTGTAGCATAAAAATGTTTTCTTGTGATTCAAGTGTTTTTCGCGCAATATCGGCATAAAGAATTTTATCTGCTTGACTTCTGGGTGCTTGAACAGCTGGCCCCTTGCTTTTATTTAGAAGACGAAACTGAAGCATTGATTGGTCTATAATTTTACCCATTTCACCACCCAGGGCATCAATTTCTCTAACAATATTACCTTTTGCAATACCGCCAATTGAAGGGTTGCAGGATAATCTACAAATTGCATCTATCGATTGAGTAATTACAATTGTTTTGTTTCCCATCCTAGCACTTGCAAGAGCAGCCTCCAAACCAGCATGCCCACCTCCAACAACAGCAACGTCATAGGAATCATAATAACCAAAGGTGTGTGTTTTCATTCTTAATCCCAAACAAAATGATAAGGTGTTTCTTGGTACACATAATTTATCCAATTATTATAAAATAAATTTGCGCAGCTACGCCATGTAGAAAGAGGTGCCAACATTGGATTATCATC
>CAYJDL010000404.1:0-1062 GCA_964368885.1 uncultured Desulfovibrionaceae bacterium
TGAATTACAATTTGCAAGCCGGCGAAAAGGAAACAGGACATATGATTTTTGCTAACTTCCGGTATGACTTCTAGGAAGTCTTGAGGTATAATTTCTAAAATCTGCGAAATCTAAAACCTGATCATTAAAGCATAAAATTGCCCCCTTGATGGAAATCGAGGGGGCTTTGAATTGTGTGATGGAGTCAAAAAAAGCAGTTGGCATGTGGTTGCCGGAATTTTATGTCACTACTTCCTCAAGGCGCGTACCGCATCCAAGGAAAGCCCTGGTTTTTCGGCAATAAGATCATCGTCCATGACATCCAGCAATTTCTTTGCAATTTCAAGTTTACCAAGTTCCATGCCCTCAAGTTTACCACGTTCCATGCCCTCAAATATACCGAGTTCCATGCCTTCGAGGCGTGATTGTTGCAACATATGTCCAAAATTTTCCGATAACACAGAAAAACCCTCCGAAGTAATCTCATCTTCCATGTCTGTCGCATCACTTTGATAATGTCGCAAGGTTAATGAGAGTAGTTGAAAAAAATGCCTTTTTATCTGTTCGTGTTCCGGTTTTGTAAGCTCTTTCGTGAGCAATTTCATTATGCTTTGAACCGTTTTCAGATCCTTGGCTCTTTCCAAGCGCAAAAGCAAAGAGGTCAAGCCACGTCTGCGGGTAGATCCGTCCTTGCCCAAAAAACTTTCGTCCACAATAAAATATTCTTGCCGCGGCTGATATTTCTCCAAAATACCAAGATCATCCACCATAAGCTTAGCGAGATCCGTTTTTGCCGTCCATACGCCGTTTCCACTAAATATAACAATGGGTAGCACAGGTGGCAAGGGTTTTTTGGGCGTAATAATTTTTTGCTTGATGAGATCTTGCCAAAGCAAGGCCGTATAGGAGAGAATACGCACCGCCATAAAAGGGTCTATGGTGCTTTGAAATTCAATCATAAGATAGAGATAGCACCACAGCGGTTCCGCCGTCTCACGTTCTTTCGCTCCTTGCTTCTTGAGTTTTACACGCCAGACAATATCGTTGTACCTTTGTTTCATGTCATCGGTCACATAAGACCCT
>CAYJDL010000405.1:0-1053 GCA_964368885.1 uncultured Desulfovibrionaceae bacterium
TCATACTTAACTCCAACTCCTATTTATAAAAAAAGGCGTTGTACAGGACAACGCCTTTTGCAGCCCATTATGGGCGATACCAACTTCCAACACCTTCTGCAAAGTCATCGGCAGCTTGTTGTGGAGTTTTTTGTCCTTTCATTACAGCAATAACACCTTGATTTAACAATGCATAACCGCTAGGTTCTTGGTCCATAAATTTGGGCCATACAAAACGTACATCTTGTAAAACACCATCTTTAAGGGCTAAGATATCTTTAGCAGCCACACTGTCCATTGGAATATCTTCGTTAATCATTGTGTAAATTCCAGGAGGCATGTGTTTTGCAACGGCTGTAGCACCATCAACAGAACAAAGCCATGCTAAGAAAGCTTTTACTTCTTCAGGATGTTTCGTTGCTTTATTATAACCAATTCCGGCATCAGCATGGAAAACAATTGCTTCTTCATTTCCTGCAGGAACAGGAGGTGCAAAACCACCCCATTCAAAGGGTGCACCTTCAAAAGCATTTATAGTCCATGAACCGTCAAAATACATAGCTGTTTGACCAGTTGCAAAAAGTGCAATTGAATCGTTATAAGTAAGAGCCTCAAAACCTTTAGGTAAGTATTGTGCTACATCTTGCATAATTTCAAAGGCTGAAACCATTTTTGCGTCATTTAATGGTACTTCGCCAGATTCATATTCTAAACGGCCTTCTACACCACCAACAATACCAGGAAGAATTGCCATCATAAAACATTCATTAATATCCCATTCATCTCCAAGACCGTTTGCTAAAGGAGTAATTCCTGCAGCTTCAAGTTTTTCACATGCAGCAAAAAACTCATCCCAAGTTTTTGGAATATCTATACCAACTTCGTCAAAAATATCTTTATTATAATATACAGTTTGAACATTTGCTAAAAATGGTGCTGCAAAAATATCACCATCAGGAGTAGTCCATGCAGAACGATCTCCTGCAGTAAAGTTTTCTACTAATCCATCAACATCAGATACTTCGCCTAAGAAACCATCTTCATATAATTGCCGGCCAGTTGCAAAAGAACGTA
>CAYJDL010000406.1:0-1044 GCA_964368885.1 uncultured Desulfovibrionaceae bacterium
TACAATGTTGGTTCAATCTTTCCGATGAAGGTGTGGAGGACGCTATTTACGATAGTCACGCCATGCGAACCTTTATGAAAATTAATTTTGTACACGATTCAGTACCTGATGCTACAACATTATTAAAATTCAGGCATTTACTTGAAAAGCATAATTTAGCAAAAGTACTTTTTGATGCTATTCGCACGAATTTCGAGCGGCATGGATACATGATGCAAGGAGGAACAGTGGTGGATGCGACACTCATTGCAGCCCCAAGTTCCACGAAAAACAAAGAAAAATCTCGTGATCCCGAAATGCATTCAACAAAAAAAGGCAATCAGTATTATTTTGGCATGAAGTGCCACATTGGCGTAGATGCTGGAACCGGCTATGTGCACACCATTGAAACCACGGCTGCTAATGCGCATGACATTACCGTAGCCTCAAAACTTATTCGACCTGAAGATACTGTAGTTTATGGAGATTCTGGATATATTGGTATTCAGAAGCGAGAGGAAATTGTCAACAATTCACATCTATCAAAAATCGAATATCGTATCAACAAACGTCATAAAAATGTACAAAAAATGCCTGACGGCTGGATAAATTGGGAAAAAAATATTGAAAAAAGCAAATCTTCCGTGCGTAGCAAGGTGGAACATCCGTTTTTGATTGTGAAACGAACTTTTGGATTTGCTAAAACCGTATATAAAGGCTTGAAGAAAAATACTCATCGCCTGCATGTGCTTTTTGCTAGCGTAAACCTACTCATTCGGGCTCGTTCTGGCAGATCGCTGCGGACTGTCAGTGGATAATTGCGTCCTTTTTAGGAAAGCATAGAAAATACAAAGGAATTTGAGCTATTTTGGGCATTTTAAGGCTGTTTTTATGCTTTTTTGAGAATAATTTTATAAAATAATTTTTCAAAAAACTCATTCGCAACAACGGGAGTGGAGTATGCTGTATTAATCAGCGTTTTCTTAAATAAAAATTTCATAATTCCTCTCTTGTTATGGTTGCATTAAATTACACTCAAAAGATGACTTTGCACAGTCTATCTTG
>CAYJDL010000407.1:0-1038 GCA_964368885.1 uncultured Desulfovibrionaceae bacterium
CTTCATTGCTAAAAATACGCAAAGGGGCTTTTACAGGGGTATCTTTTTTTACTTTTTTGGATTCCATGTATGAGAAAAAATTCTAAGGTCATCAAGCCCATGAAGGTGGTCTGCATGAGAATGTGTAAGCAAAACCCCGTCTGCCTTTGATAAACCAAAGCGTAATGCTTGTAAGCGAAATTCCGGAGAAACATCTATAATTATAGTTGTTCCGTCACTCCCATACACAAAGGCACCTGTTCTATTGCGATTATCCCGTATATCAGATGAATTACAGACAGCACATTCACATCCAATTACAGGGATTCCATGACTAGTTCCCGTTCCGGCTAAAACTATTTTCATTTTTTCTCGCTATTGATTAGTGTATTGTTCTACAACTTCTTCAACGTACTCAAGTTGAATATTTGCTGTTTTGAACATGGCTTCGCTTTCTGCACCTGCGTGATATTTTTTTTCGCACACAACGCGTGCAATGCCACAGTTTATTATTAACATTGCACATGTTCTACAAGGAGTCATTTTACAGTACACTGTTGCGCCAGCAAGCGGAATACCGTGTCTTGCTGCTTGGCAAATAGCGTTTTGTTCTGCATGAACGGTACGCACACAGTGGTTTGTTTCACTTCCGTCTTCATGAATCATTTTTTTCATTTGGTGGCCAACATCATCACAATGGGGGAAACCTACAGGGGATCCCACATAGCCTGTAACTAGAATTTGATTATCTCTCGCAATAACACAACCCGACTTTCCTCTATTACATGTTGCCCTTTTTGCAATAGTACGGGCAACTTCCATAAAGTATTCATCCCATGTTGGTCTTGTTTCTTGGTTATCCATTTTTCACTCCTTCTATTATTTAAAAGCTTTTTTAATTTGATCTATTTCATCGCGCAATAATGCGGCTTCTTCAAACTCTAAGCGCTCTGCATGTTCGTGCATTTGTTTTTCCATAAATTTTAAGAGCTTTTTGCGTTGTGCTGGTATAAACATATTTGTTGCGTCCTTTATAACAGAAAGCTCTGTAAAAACAGC
>CAYJDL010000408.1:0-1030 GCA_964368885.1 uncultured Desulfovibrionaceae bacterium
ATGTTTAATACCATCTCTCTCCCTAACATTTTTATCAATTGTTATTTCCATTCCATTCAAATTCATAATCCTTTACCCCCTATTTATTAACAGTTTACTTTGGTTTAAAGGTTGTTTCATTTTGTATATAAAGATTTCTCATCTCTTCTAAAGAAGTATTATCATTAAATTCTATATTGTTATTCAATAAATAATTTCTTAAACAATAATAGGCATGCTCACTATTATTGGTCCACATTTCAGCATTACACATTTTTTTGTCTCCTTTATTTGTATTTTTTATTTTTAGTTTTAATCTTATCAATCATATTATTAAATACATCTTTTTCAACAGTATTAAAATACTGTGGTTTTTCTAAAGTTTTAATAATACGTATAAGATTATTAATTTGCACTACTGATAATTTACCACTATTAAAACATAACCATTCTATGAGAGTCTTTAAAGCACTGTCATTATAATATTTATATGCACTTTCTTTATTATCCTTATTTGAAGCTAATTCAGTTACTCTTAAATACTCAGCTTCTTTACATAATCCTTTATTTATTATTCTAGCATTAAGTTCATTGGTTATAAATTTATTTTTATTATTTGCAAATACTGATTGTTTTTTAGTACCTATAAAAGTATCTTCTTCAATTTCCTTAGCTTTAATAAATTCATAAGCATAACCTTTAGCAAATTTCTCAGACATATCATTAAAGAATGAGCTTATTCTTCTTCCATCAGCATAACTTTCTGATATTGCTGTCTCAACTATTCTAAAATCCTTTTCTTGAGAGACTAAAACCTCAGAAGTTAATTCTAATAATTTGTAATAATTAATAGCCATTCTATCTCTATCTAATTCAACAACATCTGCATTAAAAGAATATCCAAATTTAAACTCTGAATCAGTTTGTATATATAAACCTTCAACATAAAACTTACCCTTATACTTAGAATCCAATAATATTAATCCTTTATCTGTATTTATAGTTTTACCATATAATGTTCCATCTAAATGTTCAGCTATTTTTAAGGATT
>CAYJDL010000409.1:0-1030 GCA_964368885.1 uncultured Desulfovibrionaceae bacterium
AATTTATTTTTCATATTTAACTCCTTTTGTCTACTCCCAAGGGAATACAATCCATCTATCTTCTTTTTCTTCATACCATACTTCGGGTTCCATTATTGATTTATGATTATAAAACATACTAGCTATAGTATAACCTTTATCCTGCCATGTTTTAGCTGTAACTCCACTATCTACTATATCATCTACTATTAAACATCCTTCATGAGGTGCTCCCAAAAATGGTAAATTATATCTATTAGAAATTATGGTAGCAAACACTAAACCTCCTCTAGCAGGTCCATATACACCAGTGAATTCTTTTAAATTTAGTTTTGTGTTTAAATAATCGATAAATTTTTCTATTTCATTCCAATCAACAAATACTTTTTCTACAGTCATTTATGTAATAATCGGCGATAATTTTCTTACTTAAATTAAATGATTTTAAATTTTTATTTACAGAATCAAAATATAAGTAATAGCCTTTACAAAAATCAATAGCAGCTTTTAATGACTTACCATAGCGTTTTGTCCATAATATATAGCTATATTTATGCTTATTATTAATTAAAAATCTTATTAAACTTAAATTAGCCTGCATTCTGTTTATATCATATAATTCATTATTTTTTATGATTATATTGTCGAATTCAATAGCTATAATTTTTTTATCTCTTGCAAATTTATATTTCATTTTTATCTCTCATTTCTCCAACTGTTTTTATTATAAATTCATAAGTTTTACACCAATCTAATTTCTCAGGCACAGCTCTATCATCAATATAATATAAAGCTACTGGTTTTCCTGTTTCACCTTTAAGATAATCATTACTAAAATTAAAATATTGATATAAGTCGTTATCTTTTAAAAATTGTAAACATTCTTTATAATATTGACCACTTCTAGCAGTGAATAATATTAAATTAAAATTTTGTTTATAAAGTAAAGGTATATACTTTTTAGCATCTTTATTTAATGAGCCCATTATTGGATAGGGACTATAATTAGTTATAGTCCCATCAAAATCAATAACAATTGTTAATTTTTTAT
>CAYJDL010000410.1:0-733 GCA_964368885.1 uncultured Desulfovibrionaceae bacterium
ATAAACCTTTGCTGCGTCATCAAGCTTAAAGGATAATGTACTTTGACGTGTATAAAATCCTCCCATGTTAGACGGTGATAATCTTTTAAGTACTGTGGTGACATCCAATCCATTTTGTGTTAAATAAAGAATCGCATTTTCAAAATCTATACGGATTTGCTCTGTTTCAAATTGCGGTAAGGCCGAACAATGTTGATCTACGTTAGTAAAAAAATCACGGATAAGAACCATGTCATTAGAGGAACAAGTTTGCATAAATAATAAAAATTTACTTTTTACAGGTTTTTTCACTATCTAATATTATATTATAAATTAAGTAAAAACAATATTAAAAAAACACGAAATTAAATCCGTGTTTTATTTAATTAAGTTTTTGTAATTACAACAGTCCGCATGATTGGCAACAACATGAATTTGATGTTGCTGTCGCATAAGGTGTTGCTACGGGCTGAATACAGGGGTCACAAGTATTTACCGTGCATCCACAGGTATTTGTATATTGTGCGGGATATGTGGTAACTGGTTGGGTGTATGCACAGTTATTTGTATATTGTACCGGATAGGGGGTAACAGGCTGAACATACCCAGTACAAGTATTTGCAGTTTGTGTGCAAGTGTTTACGGGTTGGATACTATAAACAGGGGCGACAGGTGATGTACATCCATTTATAGTTGTTACAGGCACATATGCCGAAGTAGTGGTGTTTATTGCTGTTGCATTTGAAGTTGTTTG
>CAYJDL010000410.1:776-1025 GCA_964368885.1 uncultured Desulfovibrionaceae bacterium
TATAATAAGGTAGCGAATCCAATAAGCATAGCAGTGTTACTGGATAAGTTTACTTTGCTAGAGTTTGCGTATAGCCCAAGTCCAAGTACAGGTAGAATCAAGTTTGAAGTTATCATTTTTATATTTCCTTTTAATATTAATATTTTTTCCCAACAGGGAATAATGGTTGATTGAAGGCATCATTGCCGGTTTCTGCTTGGTAATAAATTGGATTGTTTATGGGCGCATAACCATAGATCGTAATTAATA
>CAYJDL010000411.1:0-1024 GCA_964368885.1 uncultured Desulfovibrionaceae bacterium
GAATGAGGTTGAAAACTCTGAACGTTTAACAATTGCTTTTATTATTTTTTCTTCTGGTAATGGATCTACTATTTTATATTCGGCTTTTATATAACCATACTTATTACTTTGAAGTTTGGACAAAATATCGGCATACAGTTTTTCTCTGTTTATTGCTTTCCCATTTTTTTGTCCAGATACATTAAAACGGTTTGAGGTATGTGGTTTGAAAATTACCGTGCCATTGTCTGCTGGAATTTCATACTTATTGCTCGTTGGGGCAGTGTTTTATTTTGTGTGTAATTATTTTTATCTTCGTGATTATACCAACCGTTTTGAAGTGTATTCTCTGTTAATGTAATTGTCTGCATGCCAAAATCAATTGATATTGCTTTTGGACTAAATGCCGAGAACATATATATAGAAGCAAATAATATTGTTATCAATAAAATACGACTTATTACCCGCATTCTATATTTTGTGTAAATATAGTTAGATTATTTGCAGCATAAACATCTTTACAAAACTTTATCTTGTGTTATAATTATTTTGTTATTGTGGGAGATACATAGAAATTCTAGGTAGTCGTTTGCACCACTTAAAAGGAAATTAAAATAATGGCTGATAAACCAATCAAAGCAACGGTAAAATTACAGTTGCCTGCGGGTTTGGCAACACCTGCACCACCAGTCGGAACAGTTCTTGGTCCGTATGGTATAAACTTGCCTGGTTTCGTTAAACAATTTAATGACGAAACAATGAAAGACAAAGGTCTTATAATACCTGTTGTCGTAACAATTTATGGAGATAGATCTTTTAGTTATATACTAAAAACTCCACCTGCTGCTATTCTTATAAAGAAAGCATTAGGACTTGAAAGTGGAAGTAAAAAACCTAACACTGAAAAAGTAGGTCAAATTAAAAAATCACAAGTAAGAGAGATCGCTGAGCAAAAAATGGTAGATCTTAATGCTGCTTCTTTGGAAGCTGCTGAAAGTATGATAGCAGGAAGCGCAAGAAGTATGGGCGTTACTGTGGTGGAGGG
>CAYJDL010000412.1:0-1021 GCA_964368885.1 uncultured Desulfovibrionaceae bacterium
GAATTTGCAAGATCAAAGTCGCCTAAAATTTCCGCATTGAGCATATCCCAATTTTCAGCAATGGCGTTAAAAAATTGACGGGTTTTTAAGGTTCTTGCCTCAAGGCAGTGAGCGGCTAAGTTGATATCTGCTTGCATGCCAGAATTTGCTTGAATGAATGGCATAATATGCATAATAAAATCATGGGCTTGACCTGATTTACTTGCTGTGTAAAATACCCAAAGACCATCTCTACGCCATTGTAAAAGCGAAGCTTCGGTAAGGATTTTTAAGTGACGTGAAATTCGTGATTGCCCCATTTGTAAAATGCTAACCAGCTCATTGACGGAAAGCTCATATTGATACAATACATGCAAAAGACGTAAACGTGTTTCATCGGCAAGGGCTTTAAAATAAGTTAAAGCTGATAGCATAGTTTCCTCTAGGTTTATCAAGATTTCTTGATTTAAATATCAATATTTCAAGATATAGGCAAGCAAAGAATTGTTTCTAAAATGAATTAGGAAAAAATAGTAGAATAACTTATTTAAATGATTAAAACTAAAAAAATATTCATTAAAAAATTTTTTCCAAAGAAAAAAAGAATAACTCAGCGCTGTTTTAAGTTTTAAGTGATTTTAATTTTAAGAGTAAGAGACTCTTGCTAATCTTGCCAAGTGGCTTTATTATACATACATGGAAAAAGTATTTACATTAAAGGCTAAGGACGGTGCAGCACGAACTGGTGTTTTGCGCACAGCACACGGTAATATTAACACACCTATTTTTATGCCTGTTGGTACAGTTGGCTCGGTAAAAGCTATTGCTCCCGATGACTTACATGCTATGCAAGCAGAAATTATTTTAGGTAACACCTATCATTTATATTTGCGCCCTGGTGATGATTTAATAGCAAGAAGAGGTGGATTACACAGTTTTAATGCTTGGGATAAACCAATTTTAACAGATAGTGGTGGTTTTCAAGTTTTTAGCTTAAATGATTTACGCAAAATTAAAGAAGAAGGAGTAGAATTTCGTTCAC
>CAYJDL010000413.1:0-1016 GCA_964368885.1 uncultured Desulfovibrionaceae bacterium
CTTGTACATTTTTGCGAATGGAAGTGGGGTCAATATCAATGTGAATAATTTGAGCATTGGGCGCAAAAGCAGTAAGTTTGCCGGTGACTCTATCGTCAAAACGTGCCCCAACAGCCATAATAACATCACAACTATTTACTGCCATATTGGCAGCATAACAGCCATGCATTCCAACCATGCCGCACCATAATTGACTTTTGGCCGGAAAGCCACCAAGCCCCATAAGGGTTGATGAAACGGGAACTTGTAGTTTTTCAGCTAAATCATGAACAGCCTTGGCAGCATCAGAATTAATTACTCCTCCGCCAATCAACATTAAGGGTTTTTTGGCTTTTACCAAAACATCAATTGATTTACGCAATTGATTTAAATTAGGTCTATAAGTAGGATTATAACTACGCATAGCAGTAGTTTCAGGCCAAATAAAATCTGTAGTAGCTTGGACTATATCCTTTGGTAAATCAACAAGCACAGGCCCTGGCCGACCGGAACGAGCTAAGTAAAAAGCTTGGCGTAAAACATGCACTAACTGTTTAACATCTTTAACAAGATAATTATGCTTGGTGCAAGGACGAGTTATACCTACTATATCAACTTCCTGAAAAGCATCGTTACCAATTAAAGGCGTTGGTACTTGTCCGGTAATAATAACTAAAGGTATAGAGTCACAATAAGCTGTGGCTATGCCGGTAACAGCATTAGTAGCACCAGGACCTGAAGTTACAAGGCAGGTTCCTACTTTGCCAGAAGCACGGGCATAGCCGTCAGCTGCATGCACAGCGGCCTGCTCATGACGCACAAGTATATGACGTAAATCATCATGTCGAGGAATTTCATCATAAATATCAATTACCGCACCTCCGGGATAACCGAAGATGGTATCTACTCCTTCACGCTTGAGTGTTTCGAGCAGTATCTGTGCACCAGTCATTTTCATTGATTTAACTCTCCTGATTGTATTTATCAAGCATAGCTATAAGGCGAGTTTTTCCTTCAAGTTTTTGCTTTTTTAATTG